>DCTP01000068.1:544-2471 GCA_002329625.1 Leptolinea sp. UBA1437 | reverse complement strand
CCTTCTGATCGGCCTATCCAATTCGTCTGCAGCGTTTTTACTCTTTCTGGCCAGTCAATCCCTTCAAAACTTAACAATTCTTCGGCGTAATTCGTAATTCGGAAATACCATTGATTCAAATCTTTTTTTGTAACCGGTGTATTACAACGTTCACAATGGCGATCTTCACCCCAAACCTGTTCACGAGCGAGTGTTGTGTTACAGTTCGGGCACCAATCCACGGGAGAAAATTTCTGATAAGCTAAACCATGTTTGTATAGTTGCAGAAAAAACCATTGCGTCCAACGATAATATTCGGGCTTGGCACTGATTATTTCTCTGCGCCAATCGAACATGCATCCCATTGATTTCAGTTGTTCACGCATATGATCGATATTTTGAAAAGTCCATTTTTTCGGATGAATGTTATTTTTGATTGCGGCATTTTCCGCTGGAAGACCGAAAGCATCGAAGCCCATGGGGAACATGACATTATATCCTTGCATTCTCATATAACGGGCGTGAGCGTCCGATGGAGTAATCGCATACCAATGACCGATATGAAGATTTCCGGAAGGATAAGGAAGCATCGTTAATGCATAATGTTTCGGTCTCTTATCGTCAATATTTGCTTCATAGATTTTTTCATCAGCCCATATCCGCTGCCATTTCTTCTCAATTTTTCCGGGATTATAAATCGGAACAATTGTTTCCTCCATTTTTATTCCTCCGCTGAAAGTTCATTCTAAACTCAAAATATTATAGTCTATGCATGATGAATGTAGTTTGTTAACTTTTTATTCTGTTACCGATAAATGTTTGAATTCTTATCCGATTTTATAGCTTTTTTCAGGAAATTTCCGGAATAATACGGATTTGCTTGACATTCATATTAAATCCTTATATATTATAGATACAACTGTTTCTTGGATTTAAAAGGGAGAAAATATGAAAAAATTCCGATTTGTTTTTATTTTTATTTTGATTTTGATTTTTGGGACAAGCATAGCAGTTTTTGCTCAAGATTGCAATAATTGCGCTAATCCATGTGCTAAGGATTTGGGAACATACTGTGTAACCTATCATGAAAATAATTGTTTACGTGCGGTACCGATCGACCAGAACGGATATAAATACGGAGATACCGTAACAGTGTTATTTGAACCTGTTCTTTATAAAGATGGGTTAATATTCTATGGTTGGTCTCATTCGCCAAATGGTTATGCCAATTATGGGTATGCATATAACCAATTTATTATGCCGGCTCAAAACGTCGATCTTTATGCTATATGCATTGTCCCTTATTACGGTCCGCAGCAACCCCATCATCCTCATCATCCATTTCCGCCATGTTATCCGCCTTGCGGAGGTGGTCAACAATAACCCTTGTAAGATGTTCGGATTATTGGTTTTAAAAGAATAAAGGGAAAGAACGAAAAGGAGCATCGAAATCTTCAATGCTCCTTTTTTCTAACACATTACTCTTTAGTGGACCTAGTGAGATTCGAACTCACGACCTTCTCAATGCCATTGAGACGCGCTCCCAACTGCGCTATAGGCCCGTTTGATGATTATACCTTCCTATTTGGAGCCTCGCCTAAAGTGGACCTGGGGGGATTCGAACNNCGCTCCCAACTGCGCTACAGGCCCCGGTTTCTGAAGGCTGTGTTATTTTATAACGGAGCGTTATCTGTGTCAAGGTCATTCAGTATTTAGAGTATGTGATTATCAAAAGTGAAACTTGTGAAGCTACTACAAACGAATTGTAAAAGAACCGAAGCAAAATATTTTATGACACTTCGTTCAAAAAAATAAAATTTTATTATAGATATCTCAAATATTTTATTTATAATGTTTTCCGATTAAAATCAAGTCGATCAGCCAAAGAATATAAGGAGCAGACAAGATATATCCTTTAGCAGTAATCCAAATTGATGGAAGAAATGTC
>DCTP01000068.1:0-516 GCA_002329625.1 Leptolinea sp. UBA1437 | reverse complement strand
CTTTTATTATTAAAATTAATTCCTATCATATTCATACGAAATATTCCGTCGCTATATGTATGAATTTTATTTTCATCGTAATAAGTCGGCAATTTTTCCTTTGCAAAAAAACAAATCCAACCGCCAAATAAAAGGCAAAGAATTTCAAAAGTTAAAATGTTATCCGTTATNNTCTTTTCTTGAATATCCATGAAAGCGGAGAAAAGTAAATTCCAATAAAACAATACAAATACATGACAGATAGATATAAATTCGATTTTGGCGATGCTTTTTTAATTTTCTTTGTTCTTTTTCGGAAAGATGAATAGTTCCACTGACTAATTTCTCAACTTCCTGCATATTCATTTTTCCAGTTTCATTTATTTTCTGGCTGCTGAGCAATTCGGTTACCGTCACTTCCAAAATATTTGCCAGAGGAGGAAGTAATGCTACATCAGGCATACTCAATCCGCGTTCCCATTTACTGACTGCTTTATCGGAAATAAATAATTTTTCTGCCAATTCTTTCTGCGTATA
>DCTP01000094.1:6701-11824 GCA_002329625.1 Leptolinea sp. UBA1437 | reverse complement strand
GATAATGCGGGAAAAAGCGGGAGACATGATAAGGAATTTCCGGATCGATTGAAGCCAGCCAGCTGGAAAGTGCTTCCATTTCCTCGTCACTGTCATTTTCCCCGGGAACGATCAATGTGGTGACTTCGATATGGCATTCTTTGGCTGCTATTTCTATCGTTCTCTTGACAACTTCCAAATTACCGCTTAATTTTCGATAATAATCATCGGTAAATCCTTTGAGATCGATATTCATCGCATCGATC
Organism: Leptolinea sp. UBA1437; assembly: GCA_002329625.1. Lineage (GTDB taxonomy): Bacteria > Chloroflexota > Anaerolineae > Anaerolineales > Anaerolineaceae > Flexilinea. The sequence continues at coordinate 11,579 of DCTP01000094.1, read as the reverse complement.
AAAGGAAGAATTTTCCTTAAAGGAGCCTCTTCGACGGTTCCGTTTGTGACCATTACGTTTTTCATCCTGTTTTGGTGAACTAATTCGGAACAATCGGCCACATATTCATAACTGATAAAAGGCTCATTATAGGTATAAGCCACTCCAATGTTCCCGTTGGATTTCAGTTCCAGTGCTTTATTCACTAATTCCTGTGGAGAAATGAAACGAAAGGGGATCTTTGCGTATTGCATGGAAATATCGCTGTTTTGGCAGAAAGGGCAGTGTAAATTACAACCATAGCTGCCAATGGAGAGAATATAGCTGCCGGGAAAGAAGTGTTTTAACGGCTTTTTCTCAATCGGATCCAGGGCAATGGCAGTAATTTTCCCATAGTTATCACAGATAACTTTTCCGTCGACGTTTTTTCGTGCGCCGCAAAANNTTGGCCTTCGGCAAGTGAACAATGATGAAAACAGATTTCACAAGTTGCTTTCATGTATGCCTCACTACTTCAAATCGCTGCAGACGAATCGGTTCCCCTCTCGGAATGCCGGCTTTTCGTCTGGCGATATCAATTTGTTCCTCAACAGTATCCACTCCTTCCAGATCCGGTAACAGCAATCCGCGTCGATATCCACTGGAAACAATTACACCATAACGTTTTACATCCAGTTGATCAGGAGAAGAGATATCTTCGGGTTCGGAAAGGACGTCGACGCTGAAATCGATATCATCCAATTCTTTGAGGGTAACCGGTGGGAACCGGGGATCCTCGACCCCGGCGGAAACCGCATTATGAATGATCTCTTCAGCAACGGAAGATCGTACCGGCAGAATCGTACCGATACAGCCTCGCAACTCTCCGTTTTTTTTGAGAGAAACAAAGGTCCCAGCTTTGCGATTGATCATTTCGGCTGGCAATCCGGAAGGGACTTTCATGTATTTTCCCGTCTTCAGATAAGTGGTCAGGGATGCTTTTGCAAGTGCCACATATGGATCTTCTCCGTCTTTGATTTGAAATTCTGTTCCAAACCGGTTAAAACGGTTGCTTTCATCGATTCCTTTGATTTTAAACGAAGCAACCGCGTAACCGACTCCGAAAGTGCCTTCNNTAAGAGAGCAATTCCGGTTCGATCTGTTTCCCGTCCAATGCACCCGCCATAATTACGAATGACCGCAAACCACATTCCCCGGCTTGATCACAAAGGTGGGGGTCTAAATTGAATATTTCGGAAAAATTACCGCTGCGCATGATATTCGTAATCTGTTGATCGAAAATNNTAAGGTCCGTCTTCTTTTAATCGATGCGATAGGTCACCGCTTGCGACGAATACCGTTCTGCGGTTCAATTTTTCAGCGACTTCAGCGATGCATTTGCCAAAGTCATAATGCGTTAACAAAGATTCTCCGGAAAGTCCGATCCGGACAATTTTAAATGGCTTTTTATTCGGATCCCACGCTTTCTGAATGAAACGAAGCGGGATCATTGTACCGTGATCCAAACGGGGATCGCGTTCACCGGCGGTACCGGCCGGAATGTTGTTTTCTTCTGCGGTTTTTTCCAGTTCCCGGACGAACTCTTCGTCGTAATCCGCGGAGATCACCAGTCCCCGCGCACCGAATTGTCCAAAATCACCGGTGGCATGATGCCCGGGTGAGATATGGAAATAGTCCGCATAAAGTGTGGCATGAGGTGAAGTAATCACAATCGTTTCTGGTTCCGATTCGGCTATTTCAGCGGCGATTTTTTTGTAACTGTCGATTGTTTTTTGAACTTTTCGTTCCTCCCCTTTTCCGATTTCCGGCAAAATAATCGGAGGGTGGGGCACAATATAAGCAGCAATAATTGACATAATTTTTCCCTCCTGAAAAAGATCTTCTTAATTCATTATATAGCTTTCGTCAACCGGCAAGATTAAAAATTCCGAATGTTTTCTTTTGAACAGGGAATCGAATTGCGGATTTACCGCATTTATTTGAGAAAACGTTTCAACCGATTTAGGTTTTGCTTTGTATATGGATGATAACGGATCGGTAAGTCGGGCCAAACAGGAGTTTTAACCATACTTTTATAATGGGTGAAGGAATCAAAACTGTTCTTTCCATGGTACTGCCCCATGCCGCTCTCACCGATTCCGCCGAAACCGAGATTTGGGTTGGACAAATGCATCACCGTATCATTCACGCAACCGCCGCCGAAGGCTACATTTTCGGTTATTTTCTTTTCGGTTTTTCTGTCTTCGGTAAATAAATAAAGCGCAAGCGGTTTGGGAAGTTCTCGCAACCGATCGATGATATCGTTCACGTCCTCATAAGTCAAAACGGGTAATATCGGTCCGAAAATCTCTTCTTGCATGATCGGCGTTTCCCATTGAACCGGAAATAAAATCGTCGGCTCGAAAAAGCGACGATCCCGATCTGATTTTCCGCCATAAATCACATTTTCACCCCGGATAAGCCGGCTCAGTCGATCAAAATGTTTTTCGTTAATAATCGCCGGATAATCGGAAAAATCTTGGTTTGGGAAGGCTCTGTCGAATTCCTCGATAAGATTATGGATGATTGCATCTTTTACCGACTCATGAACCAATAAATAATCGGGCGCCACACAAGTTTGCCCGGCATTCAACAATTTTCCGAAAACAATTTTTCGGGCTGCATTTTTTAAATCAGCCGTTTGATCGACGATGCACGGGCTCTTTCCTCCCAATTCAAGAATAACGGGTGTTAGATTCTTCGCTGCGGCTGTCATGACGATTTTTCCCATCTGACTTCCTCCCGTAAAAAAGATGAAGTCAAAATGTTGTTCCAATAACGAACCGTTTTCTTCCCGTCCTCCTTCTATAACGGATATATATTCGGATGGAAAGTACCGCTGAATCAACTCTGCGATACAGTGGCTGACTGCCGGTGCATAGGCAGAAGGTTTCAGGATGGCGGTATTTCCGGCTGCCAATGCACCGATTAATGGAACGAGACATAATTGGAAAGGATAATTCCACGGCGCCATGATGAGAACGATCCCATAGGGCGTCGGATGGATGCTACTTTTAGAAGGGAACAGATACAGTGGGGTACGGACTTTTTTAACGGATGTCCAAGCATCCAGGTTTTTCATCGCATGACGAATTTCTGTCAAAACAAGTCCGACTTCGGTCATATAACTTTCAAATTCGGATTTATGTAAATCCGCAAACAAGGCATCAAAAATCATTTGCTGATTTTCATCCACCATTGTCAGCAAAGATTGCAGCGCCTTTTTCCGCTGAGAGACCGGAAGTGTTTTTCCGCTTATAAAGAATCGACGTTGCGTATCAACGATTGTTTTGATTTCATCCATCGAGCTCCCTCCTGAAATTCAATGATTCCGTGTGACAATAAATATTTTGTCGTCAGATCTTATTTTATCGAATGTTTCCATAAGAAAAATGCTGCCAAAATATAATTCGGCAGCATTTTTCGATAGGAAGAATAAAAATGAGAACGTTGACGGGTTCGAATCAGCCCGCAATTTTTTCCTTTTCTTTCTCTTCTTTTTCCTTCAAATGTTTTTCCCATAATTCATCAGCGACTGGCGCCCATTTCTCGGCTGCCGGCTTCGTTTTCGATGTTAAAACATCGACATCTTCCGGCGCTTCCATGTCGGTCGATTTTGCATTGGAAACTTTGACCATCTTGGAAAGTGCCTGCGGATTATCCAAAAGCGGGCAGGGACGAATCAGGTTTTCGTTGAAAGGTTGTCCTTGCCGATAAGCCATGAATAACGGTGATTGCAAAGCTTCCAACAGCGTTACATCATGAATGTTGACATTTGAATAATGAATGAAAGCACAAGGCTCCACATCACCGGCGGCATTAATATGCAAATAGCGCCGCCCGCCGGCAATACAGCCTCCGACGTATTCCCCGTCATTCCAGAAATCTAACGCAAAAATCGGTTTAGTCGCGCGAATTTCGCGAACGCGGTGATACATATATTCTCGCTGTTCGGGCGTCGCCAGCAAATCGGTAACGGCATCCTTTCCGACAGGTATATAGGTAAAATTCCACGCAAAGCGACAACCGTGGGCGATCATATCATCCACAAATTCATCGGAACCGACGCTTTCGGTATTGTAACGATGATAGCAGGTAGAATAACCAAAAAGCAGCTTATGTTTTTTCATGCGATCCATTGCCGCGATCACTTTTTGATAGGTACCTTTCCCTCGTCGCATATCCGTTGCCGCTTCATCTCCTTCGATGGAGAAACCCAAAGTGATATTCCCGACCCTCAACATTTCATCGCAGAATTTATCGTCCACCAGTGTTCCGTTTGTAAATGCGAAGAAAAAGCAATCGGGGTTCGCTTCGCATAGTTTGATCACGTCCTCTTTACGAACGGTCGGTTCGCCGCCTGAAAGCAGATAGAAATAAATCCCCAATTCTTTTCCCTGTTTACAGATTGAATCCAGAGTCTCAAAGGAAAGATTATTCCGATTTCCGTATTCAGCTGCCCAACAGCCCGTACAATGCAAGTTACAGGCACTGGTAGGATCCATTAAAATTGCCCAGGGAATATTGCATTGATATTTCTCACGTAATTTGTCTTGTTTGGTTCCATTATTGAGAATTCCGTTGAAGAAAAAGCTGGTAACCGCTTTTTTGATCACTCGCGGATCGACCTCCTGAAACAGATTCTCTGTAAATCGGTACCACACGCCGTTTTTGTCGGTTAATTCTCTGCGGACAACTTTAAATGAATTGGCATGCACATGACCCGTATCCATCTTTTCCGCCAAATCCAGAATTGCGGGAATTTTGTTCATCGGATCGTTTTCCAGGTAACCCATCAACAGTGAGAGCATTGCATTTTGAACTTTACTATTCATTCATTTTCTCCTTAGCTTACCGGCA
>DCTP01000094.1:4647-6684 GCA_002329625.1 Leptolinea sp. UBA1437 | reverse complement strand
TCGATAATCGAGCAATCATTTCGCATCAATATTTCGTTCCCGCAAACTAATGCATTAATCGTTGTTTGGCAAGATTGCAGAAAACGGTTAATCAATTCTTCTTCTTCCAAGTCAGAATGGTTTTTATAATCATCAAAATAAACTGCGAAATTGATGATAGGCATCATACTGAAAAAGAATTTATACAGAATAAATTCCTCGGAATAATTAAAGTCTCGATCGGCATTTAGGATTGTCCTATAGATGGGGTTATTGTCATTTTTATTGAGTAATTTCAAAAATAGATATAAATCATTTTGGTGTTTGGAATTTTTAAGCGATTCTAGCATCAGAATCCGAATGATTTGTCGATTTTCCAATGCATAAGAAACCGCTTTGCGATAATAATCGCGCATGCTGTCCAGAAAAGAATCCACCGCATTTTTATCAATGAATGTCAGCCGGTCCTCTTTTATATCCAAGGTGCCATCATGGATCATTGAAATAAGGTGCGTGTGAATAAAATCCATTGAAAAGGCGGTGATGTCGTTTAACAATTGGTGGAGAAGGATATCCAGAATATCTTCTTTTCCATCAAAGTAGTAATAAATCAACGCTTTGTTGACATCCGCCAAATCCGCTATATCACTGACTCGGGTCCCGTCAAATCCTTTTTCGGAAAAAAGCTGAACGGCAGCCTTTATGATTCGATCTTTTGAGTCTTCTGATTCAATTACTCGAGTTACCATCATTCCGCCCATTAATTTAACTTTTTGGTTAAATTTACCGCTTGATTTCAATCCTGTCAAGACGAGATTACCCGATAATCACCTGTAAAAACCGAGGTAATTTATTGGTAAATCTTTTCAGTAGCCCTCTAAAATAAGAGAAACATCATGAGAATTGTCGACAGTCAGCAATTCTCATGACGGAAACACTCTAATCGGTTATCGCTCCTCTTTTTGATCGCTTCGAAAAGCCTTATCTCATCGCTTTCTGCTCCAATTGCTAAATTCAGGCTTCCATTTCGACTTTTTGCGATTCGGCTTGTTTTTCCGCCTTAGCCTTATTCTGTTTTTCCCAAAGTTCATCTGCGACCGGTGCCCATTTCTCGGCTGCCACTTTCGTTTTTGCCGTCAGCACATCAACATCTTCCGGAGCTTCCATATCCGTTGATTTTGCGCTGGAAGCTTTCACCATTCTTGCCAAAGCTTCGGGATTGTCCAACAGAGGACATGGTCTCAAATGATTTTTATTAAATGGTTGTCCTTTGCGATATTCCGCAAAGAGCGGTGATTTCAAAGCATCCAACAGAGACATATCATGAATATTGGCATTGGAATAATGAATGAATGCGCATGGCTCAACGTCTCCGGCGGCATTAATATGTAGATATCGTCTTCCCCCTGCGATACAACCATTTGTGGAATCTCCATCGTTCCAAAAATCCATTGCGAAAAGCGGTTTGGTTGCCCGAATTTCACGAACGCGATGATACATATATTTCCGTTGCTCCGGAGTCGCCAGTAAATCGGGCACGGCATCTTTTCCGACCGGTATATAGGTGAAATTCCATGCGAATTTGCAACCGCGGGCAATCATATCATCGACAAATTCATCTGAGCCGACGCTTTCCGTATTATAGCGATGATAACAGGTCGAATAGCCGAACAGCAGTTTATTCTTTTTCATCAAGTCCATTGCGGCGATCACTTTTCGATAGGTTCCTTTACCGCGTCGCATATCCGTTGCTTCTTCATTTCCTTCGATTGAAAAGGCGACAGAGAAATTGCCGACTTCCAGCATCTGTTTGCAGAATTGGTCGTCCACGAGTGTACCATTGGTAAAAGAAAAGAAATAGCAATCCTGATGAGCTTTGCAAAGCCGGATAATATCATCCTTTCGGATCAGTGGCTCGCCGCCGGAAAAGATATAAAAATAGATTCCCAAATCGACACCTTGATTCACGAGAGAATCAAGCGTCTCATAAGATAAATTGTTTTTATTCCCATATTCGGCAGCCCAACAACCGGTACAGTGCAGATTGCAGGCGCTGGT
>DCTP01000094.1:0-4593 GCA_002329625.1 Leptolinea sp. UBA1437 | reverse complement strand
AAACTGGCGTTGATCATGAAGCATTCAATCACTTTTTGCAGACATTTCGGGTCGATATCCGCGCTAATGCCTTCAATAAATTTGTACCAGTTACCATTTTTATCATTCAGGATCTTGCGGATGCCATTAATTTCTTTTTCATGAAGATGACCCTGATCTATTTTTTCAGCCAAAGTGAGCATCTTGGGCAGTTTTCCCAATGGATCAGTCACGACATAATGAATAATCAACTCTTCGATTGAATCTTGTATGTTTTTCATTTTTCCTCCTTACTATTTCTTTTTATCAATCATCGGTCGCCGGTCATTTAATTGGCAGTAAAAATAAATATTTGAAATTCTGTTTTATGCCTCCATTTGTAAAATAATATCGTTTCCCGAAACGAATGAATTTGAAAGTGTTCGGATCGAATTGAGCATCGCTGTTCGCATTTTGGATTCGGACAAGCCGCATAATTTTTGATACGCCTCATAATACACAGCAAAATTAATGATCGAAACAGGATGGAAGAAGAACCTCAAAAATATGAAGTTATTTGAAAGAGGAAAATCGGCATTAGCATCGCGAATGCTTTGAATAATGGGGTTCTCAGCTGCCTTTCCAAGCTCTTTGATAAATTGAATCAAGTCATTTTTATGCTTGCTTTCCTTTAGGGATTCGGTCATCAAAATTCGGATTAGCTTTCGATTGTTCATGGCGTAGTCCAAAATTTGATTATTGAAATTTTGAATATGGGACAGGAAATTTTCAAGAGCGGCTTCATTGGCAAAGTGAAGTCGATCTTTCATAATACGGAGCCTTCCATCTTGAATCATCTGGAGAATACTTTTTTGAACAAAGGTCGTCGAAAGTGAATTGACATTGTTCAATATTTGGTTTGAAAGTTGATCCAGGATAGCTTCTTTATTTTCGAAATAGTAATAAATCAAGGCTTTATTGACATCAGCGGATTCTGCGATTTCATTTACGCGAGTCCCATCAAATCCTTTTTCAGAGAATAGCTTAATCGAAGCGGCAATAATTCGCTCTTTCGCTTCTTCCTTGAAGATAGGACCTTTTTCCATTTTCGACTCTTTGTATCTGAATTAACTAAATGGTAAGTTAAATTTACATCGAATAAGAGGGAATGTCAATAAGGATTCTGAGAAAAGTTTTCCAATCGTCAAAATGATCCCGTTGAACGGTGATTTTTTTCATCGCTTTCATTTAAATCAGGATGATTGTCCTGTTTTTTATCCTTTTGGTAAGAAGGATTCCAGGAAATAAATCATAGGGAAGAATAGGAAGAATTACTCATATTGGTCGATAATTGTCCGATATTCACATCTTAGACTGACATGATTTAACTGACAAATTTTCCCGCCTTCCATTATTGGCCATTTTTCGAGGTATATGGGTGCACCAGCATAGAGAGGAATCACGGACAGAATAAGTTTTTGTGGAAAACAGAATTGTTTCAATCCGATTTCCCATTCCGTTCCAGCATAAAAATCATCTGCTAACAGCTTCCCACCGGCTATTAATTTTGCCTGATCGCCTTGATACCAAATGGAAAGATAACAGTTTTCAACCTCAGTGGGATAACTGAGGAAAATCTCATAATCTGTTTGTTCCGGCATCTGCCTGATCATTCGGAACTGTGCTTCAATCGGATTCCATTTCGGATTAAATCCCGGGTGCCGTACTTCATAAACGGTAAAATCAGCTTCCTGGCCGATTTTGACGGCATTTTGGGGTGTTTTTGGAAAATCAGGGTAAATGCTGAGTTTAGCGATTCCCTGCCCGATCATTTCCAATCGATCTTGATTTTGTAAAACCACATCTTCCGACAGAACCAAATGGTTCCCGTCCGCAAGCCGAATTTTCCAGGCATTCATTGCTTGCTTTTTGCTGAGCGTGATGATTTTATGATTTTGCGGCTCATGATCAAATTGATATTGTGGTTGAAAATCGGAATAAAAAACGGTTGTATCATCGTTAATTTTACAGAGAGGCGTTGTGTTGGCTGATTTAAGGATCGAATTCCCGATTGGAAGGTTGAACGGGAAAAAGAAATAATCTTCATCCCGAATATCGATTATTGGGAACTCAATCGTCTCATCAGGTAAAGTCACCCGAAGTTTTGTCTGCGGATGATCTGCCATCTTTTGCCGTCGTTGGTAATTATTTACGAAGAGATAACCACTTTTCTCGTTATCCCGAATAGCTGTACGGAGATCCTGGTTATTTTTCGGATCAAGGGGGTTAGAATTTGGGAATTTAGCCGGCATTTTACAAAGCTCCTCACCAAAGTCATGGAGAAAGAGCGCGAACCGTTTTATTTCGCGAAATGTATCCGAAATCTGTCCGAATTCCCGAATCGGAGCTCTGAAGTCATATGAAATCTGCGGCAGATCACAAAAGTCTCCCGCCGCTCGCGATTCTTGCAAGGAAGATCGTTTACCGGGCGGGTTTGATCCGCCGCGAAACATGTAATAACCGAGCAAATTAACACCCGATCCGAGTTTAACCAATGTCATGGCACCGATATCGGCCGCCGTTACGACCGGCCGCCGGTGATAAGTAACTTGCAGTCCGCCTCCCAATTCGGCGGTTAGATAAGGAAATTCAGCCGGATCAAATGTTAATCCATAACCGATATGATGATCCGATCCGATGTTGTGATCGTTCCGTTCCGGTGTAAATATGTAATTTCCACTGGGTTCGATTTCGGTCAATCTGCTGTCCCAAGGCGCGTCGGGGTATCCTCCCATAACCGGTAATAATCCAGCGGTAATGGCACCGCCCCAACCGGTGGCGGTGAAATAGGGGACATCAAAACCGATTTCCTTTGCCATGGCGGTTAAACGTCGCATATGGGTTTCGCCCTCCGATCCCGTAAGACCGCCGCAGTGCCCGTATTCGTTTTCAATTTGGACGCCGATGATCGGCCCACCCTCTTTGAATTGCAATCCCTGGATTTGCGAATAGATCTGGCTATAAAACCGATAAACTTCCGCAAAATAGCGCTCGTCATTTGTGCGAACTTCGAAACCTTTCGCCAGCAGCCAATCTGGAAAGCCGCCATGTCGAACTTCACCATGAACCCAAGGGCCAATCCTCAAGAAAAAATAAAGTCCGTGATCTTGGCACAATTGAATAAATTTCCGTAAATCCTTATTTCCGGAAAAGTCGAATTCTCCCTCGATTTCTTCATGATGAATCCAGATGACGTAAGAAGAAACAATATCGATTCCTCCGGCTTTCATTTTTTGCAGCGAATCAGCCCAAAAACGGCGGTCGACGCGGGAATAGTGCATCTCCCCCATCAGCGGGAACCAAGGCTTTCCATTCCGGATCAAGTATTGCGAATTATAAGAAAAATCATCCATAAATTTATCTTAATCGATTCTCGGGGATTTTGGAATGAATCCGGCGGCAGTCTTGGAAACCCGGGCGAGGATCGTTTTCTTGACCAATGCTATAATAATTAAAGTATCCGGACTCATGGCCTGTGTGAAATGGCGATGGTTTTCATATTCGGTACCAATGAATTCGTAAATACCGGTGATGGGATTGACCCGCAGGTTACAAACTTACGCAGGATCAGATCGTTTCTGAATTTAAAATCCGCAAACAATAGCGATTTCGAAGAGTTATATTTCATAAGGGATTTAGGAAACAGAAAAAGCAAAACCCAGACCCGGGAAATTTGAAAATCAATGATAGACCGCAACCGCTGTGACGATTTTAGACAGGAGAAGCAAATGACAGAAAACAACCATGAACTGGAAAAAACGCTTTGGGCAGCCGCAGATAAACTGCGCTCAAATATGGACGCGGCGGAATATAAACATGTCGTACTGGGACTTATTTTTCTGAAGTACATTTCCGATGCTTTTGAGGATCTGTACCAAAAGCTCACAGAAAACCAAGGCGAATATGAAGGTTCCGATCCGGAAGATCCGGATGAGTACTTAGCCAATAATGTCTTTTTCGTCCCTGAAAAAGCGCGCTGGCAATATCTTCAGGATCGGGCAAAGCAACCGGAAATTGGTAAATATCTCGATGATGCGATGGATGCGATCGAGCGAATTAACCCCCCGCTTAAGGGTGTGTTGCCTAAGATTTATGCGGATCCCGAGTTAAATAAACAGCGTCTGGGAGAATTAATTGATTTAATTGGAACCATCGGTTTTCACCAGGATGCACATGCATCCCAGGATCTGCTGGGACGTGTTTATGAATATTTCTTAGGTCAATTTGCCGACGCCGAAGGGAAGAAAGGCGGCCAATTTTATACTCCCGCCAGTATTGTTAAACTGTTGGTAGAAATGATCGAGCCTTTCAACGGGCGAGTATATGACGGCTGCTGCGGCAGTGGCGGCATGTTTGTTCAGAGTGAAAAATTTGTCCGCAATCATCAGGGCAGCATCAAAGATCTATNNAATCCAACCCCACCACCTTACGCCTGGCGCGTATGAACTTGGCCATTCGCGGTATCGACGCCAAATTGGAATTAGGCGATACTTTCCTTAATGATCGCCATCCGGATCTTAAAGCTGACTTCATTTTAGCCAATCCACCATTTAATGTAAGTGATTGGAGTGGTGA
>DCTP01000076.1 GCA_002329625.1 Leptolinea sp. UBA1437 | reverse complement strand
AAATACAGATACCTCTTCGGTTCCGTCGATATTTGTCATACGGCGCGAACAAATAGGCCACGCGCTAGAATAAAACCCTCAGCGCTTGTTCTTTTCTTTTTTTTTGTCGACGCTGATCGGGTATTTTTCTNNGAAAACTGATTCCGTTCGACATCTCGATATGCTATTCCGTAATATCGAATAGGCGTATCTCGGTCTTAAAATTCGAACGAATAGGTTTTTCAAGCCCTTCGATCGATTCGCTTCATGCGTGATAAAATTCGAAAAGTCGGGATTCCGAACGAATAAATTCCGTTTTGTGGGAGGATAAGATGAAAGTTGCCGTGCTCGCGGGGGGAAATTCACCGGAAAGGGATGTTTCATATTCATCCGGATGTATGATCAGCAATGCGCTGGCTGAAAAAGGGCATGAAGTCGCTTTGATTGACGTGTATCTCGGAATCAATACACCTTCCCAAGGGCTACAATCTCTTTTTAAAAAATACCCGGATTACCAAAAACAATCATACAAAATTCCGACGACACCTCCGGATCTCGAAAAACTTGCCGCACAGCGGGTTTCCGATACAGGCATGTTTTTCGGTGAAAATATACTGGAACTCTGCCGTTTGGCAGACGTCGTTTTTCTGGCTCTTCACGGTTCAGCCGGCGAAAACGGCCAGCTGCAGGCAACGTTCGATCTGCTGAATATCCATTATACCGGTACGGGTTTTGCGGGCTGCGTCCTTGCCATGGATAAACATTTGGCGAAGGAAGTAATGGTGGCTAACGACCTTCCCACCGCTCCCTGGGTTTATCTGGATCGATATGATCAACTGAATTGGGATCAAATCGATTCTCTGGGATATCCCTGCGTGATAAAACCTCCCCGTGGTGGTTCGTCGATCGGAGTGAGTATTCCGCAAAACAAAGAGGAATTTTTACGCGGAATTCAAGCCGCCATCGCCTCCGCCGAGGACCGTCAACCGGATTTACTTGTGGAAAAGTACTTAGCCGGGCGGGAGTTTTGTATCGGAATTCTCGAGGGTATTTCCCTACCGGCAATCGAAATCATCCCAAACGAAGGTTGGTTTGATTACGAAAAGAAGTATCAATCCGGATTAACGCGGGAAGTCTGTCCGGCGGAAATTCCGGAAGAGTTATCGATCCGTTTACAGGATACGGCATTGAAAATTCATCGGGCGTTGAAGCTCGGTTATTACTCCCGGATCGATTTTAAAGTGGACAGAGACGGAAATATCTATTGTTTGGAAGCAAATACGTTACCGGGAATGACACCGACCAGCCTGTTTCCACAGGAAGCCGCAGCGGTCGGTATCGGTTATGCGGACTTGTGCGATAAAATTGTAAGAAATACAGAGCGCAAGGAAGAATAAAGGAGAAAGAATGATCGATTTCGATAATAGGCCATGGGGTCGTTGGGAAGAATATATTTTCGAACCGAATTATCGGGTGAAAAGGATTATCGTCTTCCCCGGGAAACGATTATCTTTGCAACTTCATCATCTGAGGAGTGAAATATGGGTCATCGTTCAGGGTTCAGGAAAAATGACCTTGGGAGACAAAATATTCCCGATTCATGAGAGAGATATCGTCCAAATCGAAAAAGGACAGGCACATCGAGTTGAAAACGACTCAGATCAGCCTTTGGTTTTGATCGAAACGCAATTGGGGATCTGTCCGGAAGATGATATTGTCCGGCTCGAGGATGACTTCGGACGGGTTTAGCTCTTCAACTATATCTGTCTTTTCTCGGCTGACTGATCGTCCTTTGATCGACATCATATAAAAACAGGAGAAAACCTGAAAAGTTTTCTCCTGTTTTTGTTTAAAGTGTCCAATGATTTATGTAAATCAAGTGCTTTCTTTTTCATAGGGGACGCCGCTGGCAGCCGGTCCGGTGCTGTGCCCGCCGACCAATCCGGCTAACACAATCATCGTAACGACATACGGAAGCATATTAATGAATTGTCCCGGGATGGAAGATCCCAGGATCGAGACCGATGACGCCATGGCATCCGCAAATCCGAACAATATTCCGGCCATCATCGCATTGAAGGGATTCCACCCTCCGAAGATCATCGCAGCCAAGCCGATGTATCCTTTGCCCGCCGTCATGCCTTCATCAAACCTGCCTACCGAACCCAATGAGAAGTAAGCGCCGGCAAATCCAGCCATTAAACCACCCAAAATAACAGCCGTATATTGGGTTTTATAGACATTGATACCCAACGTGTCCGCAGCTTTCGGATGTTCACCCACCGACCGCAGACGAAGTCCCCACCGGGTTCGAAAGAGAGCAAATTGCAGAATAATCATCAACAGAATCATCCCGTAAACAAAAAGGCTGTTATAAAAAACAATCGGACCGATAAAGGGAATATCGGCAAGCAACGGGATGGAGACACTCGGAAATCGCGGTGTTTTATTCAGTGACTGAATGTGCTGAAGATACATAGACGAGATATAGCTGGTCATACCCATCGAAAAAATATTGATGACGGTACCGGATATAATCTGATTCACTTTGTATTTAATCGACATCCAGGCATGCACCAATGCTAACAAACCTCCGCCGATCATTGCCATCGCTAAAGCTAACCAGATATTTTTTGTGATCGAACCAACGATGGAACCGACCATAGCACCCATTAGCATCATACCTTCGATCGCAATGTTGACGATTCCCGATCGCTCACAGAGAATTCCCGAGAAAGATGCCAATGTGATGGGCACGGCCATCGATAATGCCGAGGAAAATAAGCTGGCAAGATTTAGCCGTTTCCCTGCGGAAACGTATATCAGAAACGAAAACACGAAAGCCACACAGGCTAAGGCAAGAAACAGATTCCCCTGTTTCCCCAACCCGAAAATAAATTGGTAAATACCGATCCCGATCAGAATAATCGCCAATACGATTAAGACCGGCCTTGCCGATATAATCCAGTTCCCCACTACACCTCGGGTGATTCCTCCGGGTGTCATAATGAAAGTGGAAATGGTTCCGGAAGCGATCGCTTTATAAAAAAACAGGTAGATGACTAAGCCGAGAACCACGAAAATGATCCCGACGATTCGATCTCTGAGCTTTACCCTTCCTCCTTGAATGCGTTGTTGCTCACTCATTTGTCACCTCCCCAGCCGGAAACCGTAACCAACGCTTTGTTTTCCTCTTTTAAACCTTTCACTCGGAACACGGTGCGAATGATTGCAGGAGCCGCGATAAACATCAAGATAAAAGCTTGTATGATGGAAACGATATCCAACGGAATTCCGGTGTTGGACATCATGCTTCGGGATCCGGTCTTGAGTAATCCGAAGAGCAACGCCGAAAGAATGCAGCCCAACGGATTGTTGTTGGCAAGCAATGCCAATGCGATCGCATCAAATCCGTAACCCGCTGAAACCCCCAATCCCATTGAATAGGTCACACCCAAGACTTGGGTACTGCCGCACAGCCCTGCCAAGGCACCGGAAATGGTCATCCCGAGCACCGTCCACAGGCTGATATTTAAACCAGCATACTTCGCCGCATGCTTGTTCGCACCGGCCATTTGGAGATTGAATCCCCAGGTGGTTTTAAACAGGAAAAACCAGGCTGCAATCGCAATTAAAATAGCCAGAAAAAAGCCCCAATGTAACGTTATTGGCGGAGCGAATACCAACGGGATCCGCGCAGATGGTTTGACGGAATTGGAAATCGGCATTCCTCCTCCACCCGTCTTCGTCATCGGTCCGGTGAGCAAATATTCAACCAGCCGCAGCGCGATATAGTTCATCATAATAGTGTTGATCACTTCATGCGCGCCGGTTTTTGCTTTCAACCAACCGGGAATAAACCCCCAGACAGCCCCGCCGATTATTCCGGCGAGAATGGCCAGCGGCATATGGACAGCCTGCGGTAACCCATCGAATGACANNTCAAATGACAATCCGACAAATGTGGCTGCGACGGCACCGATATAGATTTGTCCTTCACCGCCAATATTGAAAACCCCGGAGCGAAAGCCGAGTGCCACTGCCATACCACTGAGTAAGTACGGTGTGGTCTCAACTAAGCTTTGCGTAATGGGTTTAAAAACACGGCTGATTTTTTCTCCTGTTCTTAACGCTTCGATTATTTTAGATGGATCACCGAAAGCACCGGTAAACAAAGCTTGATAGGCATTGCCGACAATACTGCCCATTGTCCGGAATCCCTCTCCGATCCCGCTTCCGAAAGCAACATAAACGTCGGCAGAAGTTACAACGATAATTACGGCACCCAAAAACAAACCGGAAATAATCGCTAAAAGCGGAATTTGAACGGCATCCCAAAATTTAGCCCAGAATCCGGGACGGGGGGCTTTTTTCCGCGATAATTCTTCGAGGAAAATCTCTTCCGTACTCATTTTTTTAGCGTCTTGTTCGCGATTCAACCCTTTATTTTCTTCATCCATGGATCTGAATCCTCCTTCTAACGATCAGCTTGAACAGCAACATTTTCGGATTTTTCACTCATGCTGTTTCCGGCGCCTGCCATAAATAATCCAACTTCGGATTTCGTTGTTTTTTCCGTCTCCGTCATCAAAGTAATATTGCCCTTGTACATCACAATAATCCGATCTGAAAGCTCCATGATTTCATCGAGTTCCGAAGAAATCAGCAAAATTCCGCAACCTTCCTCTCTGCTTTTCAGCAGTTGATCATGGATATATTCTATCGAACCGACATCCAATCCGCGTGTCGGCTGCGATGCAACGATCAATTTATTGTCGCGACTTAATTCTCTCGCAACAATTACCTTTTGCTGATTTCCTCCGGAGAGAGAAGCAACCGGCAGCAGCGGTTCCGGCGGACGAATATCAAAATTGGTGATCAGTTTACGGGCGTGATCTCGAATCGCTTCCCGATTGAGGATATGATTTTGAGAGAACGGCGGCCGGTAGTAAGTACAAAGCATCAGGTTATCTTCGACAGTAAAGTTCAAAATCAATCCGTCTCGTTGGCGATCTTCGGGAATATGCGCCCCTTTATTTTCGACGAATTCCCGCGGTTTTACCTTTGGTACTTCTTTGCCTAAAATACGGATCGTTCCGCTGACAGGTTCCCGCATTCCGGTCAATGCTTCTTCCAATTCGGTCTGACCGTTTCCCTGAACACCAGCGACACCTAATATTTCTCCGGCGTGCACAGAAAAAGAAACGCCGTGAACCGTGATTTTTCTCGTGCCGTCCGCTACAACCAAGTTATCAACTTTCAGAACAGTCTCCCCTACCTGCATTTTCTTCTTATCTGGGATCAGATCAACCGCTCGGCCGACCATCATCTCGGCTAATTTCTCCTGGCTGGCTTCATGAGGATGCGTCTCGCCCACCACTTTTCCGCGTTGAATAACCATAATTCGATCCGAAAATTCGAGAACCTCACGCAGCTTATGAGTGATAAAAATTATTGACTTGCCTTGTTTCGTTAGAGAACGCATAATTTCAAATAACTCATCAGCTTCTTGGGGTGTAAGAACAGCGGTGGGTTCGTCAAATATCAGCAGCCTGATGCCCTTTTTGTCGATCTCTCTGGCAATTTCGATA
>DCTP01000073.1:1549-11494 GCA_002329625.1 Leptolinea sp. UBA1437 | reverse complement strand
TTTTTTTTAGAAATCCTAAATATTTAAGCTTTTTTGAGACTGTTTTTATTCTACAAGAAAATCCTATTTTGTCAAGAAGCAATTTTCGATTGAAAAAAGAAAATTATTTGCCTTTTATAAATCAGATAATATTTTAGGATGACCATCTGAATATTTAACAATTAAACAATCCTTTTTCTATTTTTTCACAATGATTCATTTTATTAAAAGCAGAGACAAAACAATACTTTTATAAGTTGAATATTTGTTTATATTGGAGCAGTAAAGGGAGGTTTACACCCGAGCCGCCACAAGCGATAACTACGATATGATGATAAGGTCGAATTATTTCCGGCTCATNNATATGCAACTGACATGGATGCACCACATGCCAATTCGACAATTACGCGAAAATCATCAATAAATTCAAAAACAGCATGAGCTGCATTTGCATCTCCGGTTAAATAGGAAATAATATTGTGATTTTTTGCATATGCGATCGATTCCGGAGAAACCGTCTTCCCGGCCAGCGTATTGGCCAAAGTATGAATCTCATCCAAATAGATCGGTTTTCCGGCTTTGAGAGATAAATTAAATTTAGGTGCGCCTTCGACTTCACACGCAATCACCGGAACATCGCTCCAACCGTTTCGGTCTATTCCCTGAATAACGCCGTTCAAAAGACCGCCTCCGCCTACCGAGAGAACAATCGCATCCGGTTTGTCGGTTTGTTCCTTCAATTCATCAACAATCGTGGAATGTCCTTCCCAAAGAAGTGGATTTTCAAAGGGATGGACAAACATCGCATTTTTGTCTTCCCGTGTAATTTGCAAGGCAAAATCATTCGCATCATCAAAAATATCGCCGTGAACAATGACATCAGCGCCTTCTCTGCGAATAACTTCCGCCATATAGTTACTGGCGGATTTAGGAATTACGATCGTACATTTCATTCCCAAAGTTCTGGCGCAATAAGCGACCGCATACCCCGCATTTCCTCCCGAAGCACAGATAAGATGGCTTATTCCCTTTTTCTTGGCATCCAAGCAAACATATGAGATTCCACGAATTTTAAAAGAACCGCTCGGTTGATAACATTCCATTTTAATTTGAAAATTCTTATGAAATTTCTGATTGATACGAGTCAAAGGAAATAACGGAGTTTTTAGATATAATTTCATATCTTATGCCTGATTTCAATTTTTTTATCGTAATTTACATTGAGTATATCGTTCTTTTTGGCGTATAAATTCATTCTTCATAATCCAGTCCGTCTTATTTTGTCGTTTCCGAATTATAAAAAATATTCGTTATTTATATCAAAACAAACGGATCGATATGGCTTGGACTGTCAATTTTTCTTAGAATAACCTCATCGGGGTATCCCAGTAATCGGCCAAACGCAAAGGATATCTCTCGCCGTTTTTGTCCGGAATATTCATTTTTATCAGTGAGTGATTTAATTTCTTTTTTTAAATCCAAGTACTCAGTGATCGCATCATCCTTCGCATAATACAAAATAGAATTCTTCCCTTTTGTAAATTCTTCGCTTTGAATGTCGGTAACGATTAATGATTCCTCAAAAAAGTACTTTGTACCGAATCCTTCGCTGATAATTTTAGAAGCCTCTAACATAATATTGAGATTTCTTGGATCGATAGGAGGGCTGATCGCAAGCCTTTTCACTCCGCAAGCTACCATCTCAATAAAAGAGTTTATCATTCCGATTTCATAGGAAATTTGATCTAATTGATAAGATAATCGCATTTTTTCTCCAAAGCCATAATTTTTATAAATATCAGCCCTCCCGAGAGAATTAGGCTGAACAGAAAACGAATCCAACAATAAGTTAACAAGATTCATCTCGGAATATCGATTTTATCCCGAGATAGCTATAAAATATCGATAGAAACATATAGCAACCAAAATAAATATTCTAAATCACTATTCCCTCCGTAAATCGGCTTGCTTAATTTCTCTTTATTATTAAATATAACTATATTTCCATTTTTATCATATATCCAGAAATTTAGGAAAAATGTTTTTATTTTCTTCTTGTGAAATGAAAGCTTGTAGTATAATACGCGTTGTTTTTCCATCATCTTCTTATAAAGGAAAGAATATGTTTAATCAATCTGATCTTCCGGAATGGCAACGAGATGCTACTTCTCCTGACCAATATCATTGTTGCGAGACTCGTCGCGGGCGAGAATTTATTGTTCGTATGATGACGGGTGCCGACCCCGTTCTTGCGATACAAAAATTTGCAAAAGAACAAAATATCCGTTTCGGTAAAGTCCATGCCACATTTATGGGCGGATTTCAACCTTGTCATTATTATGTTTGGGTTCCGGATATCGCTCATCCGGATAATTGGCATCTTGAGGGTGAAGCAATCAATACGAATTTGACTATGTTATGCGCAATAGGAGGAATGATCGGACAACGTCCTACCGATGATGGCGGAGAAGAACCTTTTGTCGCGATGCATTTTGTCGCAGGAGGAGCATGGGATACCGGAACAATTGCAGGCCATTTGCTCGAAGGAACCAGAGTTAAAGGCTGTATGCAGGTTTTTGTTACCGAATTATTGGATATTGAGGTTCTGAAACCGGTGGATGTTTTCGGAGAAGCTTATACTCATCCGGAAAACTTTTATAAAAACGTAACAAAATAATCATTAAATTTTTGTTTATAAAGAAGGAGGTCTATCAGTAGACGACCTCCTTCTTTGTCATATTAACTTCAGAAAGATAAATAGAATTGTACAAAATATCAGCGTTCCCGCCATCCAAAGCCGTCCGAGACGAAATTTAACTTGAAATTTCTTCTCAAATATTTGCGGAAAGAACAGAATGATGACCAGCATAATAGTTAATCGCAAACCGTCATCCAAGTATTTTTGTGGAATTCCAAATAAGATAAATCCTAAAACGATTCCCAGGAAAATACCGATAATCACATTGTATCGTTTCCATTTTTGATCCTCATCCCGGTTCGATTCTTTAACTTCCGGTCTCGCCTCTTTTTTTCGTTTCGCAGAGAAATCGCGATCAAATTCGTCAACTGCTTTCTCGTCTGTCTGAAAAGCCGGATCAAATAATACTTTCCCGGTGACGCCCTCCAATCCTTTCGGTCTTAATTCTTTCACCAATAAATTTTCGGAGTTCTCCGCTTCGGAGGCGCGAATATGATAATTGCTTGCTTTTTCAAAACCAAATTGCGAGTAATAAGCCGGATCACCCAACACAACAACCGCTTGAAATCCTATTCTTTCAGCCTCTTCCAATGATTTAGAGATTAACTTTTTCCCGATCCCCAAGCCTTGATATGCCGGTAAGACTCCGATCGGACCCAGACAAATTATCGGATGATTTAAACCGTTATAATCGACGACTTGCGCCTTACTGGATAGAATGCCGCCGACAATCCGCTGATCCGTTTCCGCGATCCAATCCAGTTCGGGTATATAAGCGGAAGATTGACGAAGTTGATGATAAATGTAATGTTCGTTACATCCGGGACGATAAAGATCCCAAAATGCCTCTCGGAGTACATTTTCTACTTCTCGGCATTCATCGGGATATCCGTGTCTGATGATTGTTTCCATATTTCTATTTCCTATCTTCGAGATGAAAGATGATGTCTTTTTTCAGATCGATGATCTTATTCATCGATGTCGATTGCAATTAAGGCGGCACCGATTGCACCGCAGATTTCCGGCTCGTTGGGAACGATCACTTTTCCGCCCAGCTTTTCTTCGACCGCATTCACGACGCCGATATTTCGCGCTACTCCTCCCGTCATCATCCATTCCCGTTCCAACACTTTTCGCCCCGCCAATGATAACACTTTGGCGGCAATTGACCGATTTAATCCGTGAATAATATCTTCAACCCGTTTCCCCGAAGCAATCAGAGAAACAACTTCTGATTGTGCAAAAACAGAACACATACTGGAAATCACGATATCTTCTTTTGTGTCGATCCCGCGTGTCCCCATCTCTTCCATTGTCAATCCCAAAGATTGAGACATCAGTTCCAAAAAACGACCCGTACCTGCGGCGCATTTATCATTCATCACAAAATCATAAACAGTGCCGTTTTCATCCAAACGAATAACTTTACTATCCTGTCCACCGATATCAATGACAGTCCGTACAGCAGGATTCAGGAAAAAAGCTCCTTTGGCATGACAGGTAATTTCCGTTACCTCTTTTTCCCGAAAAGAAATTCCCGCTCTTCCATAACCGGTCGTTACGGTTCGCGAAATTTGTTTGCGATTTATATCGGCCTTCAACAAAGCTTCCTCTAATGCTCGATTGGCACTTTCCATAATTTGTACACCGGTTGGGATAGTAGAAGATGCAAGAATTTGCTTCTTGTTATCCATGATGACAGCATTCGTAGTCGTTGATCCGCTGTCGATCCCGGCATAGTAACCGCTCGTTCTTTGATTTTTACCGGTATGGTTCATTTTCCTCGTAGGTTTCACATTTTCAAAAAAAGCTTGCAGACGCGTTTGCAGCTGACCGATTCCCTGTATCGTATAATCCGTTTCGATTTTCAAAAGTGGAACATGAAGGTTTCCACGCAGAAGCGCATATTCAAATCCATAAAAATCACAAAATGCCACAGTATTGTATATCACTCCGCGTAAATCGAGATCTTCCGTCAAAGATCGACGAGATGAAATATCCGTCATACGCATGCAAGACGGTTGAGACAGAAGTTCATAAGCATACCATTCCATCAACCGATCAAGATTGTTTCCGATCGGAGTCCCGAGCCGACGATTACCGATACACGTTTGATTTCGAACCGGATAAGGAGAAACGGACTGAATTTTATTAAATATTTCATTTCCGATTCTGGCGCCCAAAACGGCGATATAAGGGCCCGAAGACTGCTCATCACGTGAAAATGCCGATAGAAACGTTTCCGGATCGAATTGCGTTTCAGTCAATTCCTCCAGTTGTCGAACAATCCGTAACAATTCCTCTTTATAAAGTTTTTGTCCTTTTTCGTCTTGCCGATGAGGTAAAGCAATTCTCATGATTTTCTGCCCGGCGGATTCTAATACATCCGCTGCTCGCCGAATCGAATCACAGCAATCCGTGAGGACAAGCATGTCGGAATTATTTACAATCCTATCAGCCAGCAATACCCGCGAAAAACCGCACATATTCCGATGGGTTAAATCATCCGCGGCATCCGAATCCGGAAGCATCGCATTAAAGATCTCCGGCTCCAACCCAAAGGATTCAAACAGTTCCAACGGTGTATATTTACAGATATAGCGGATCATCGGTTCGTTTCCAACATTTCAAGAAAAGCCTGCAGCTTAGTAATCATCTGACCATCATTGATGTTATTATGATCGCAACCGTCCCCATCTAAAATCAAAACCGGATAGCCGGCTTTTTGTAAGCGTTCGCTTGTTAATCGTGCGTTTCCCAAAGTCTGTTTGCATCCCCAGTGACAGAAATAAACCACTCCGTGCGCTTTCAGCTTTTTCGCTAAGTTCAAAATATGTTCGCTCCGTCTCTGTCCGCGACCGTTCATGGGATTTCGAATTAACTTTCTCGCCAATGCATCATACGGAGCATTTTCATCTGATTCCTCTAAAAAATCATAATTCATATCGGAAAGCAAAATCTGATATTTTCTGTTTTGATTAAAAAGATTTCGAATCGATTCCTGCCAATAAGGGATGGTATGAACCCATAGAATTCGTTTTTCACCTTCAGAAAACTTTGCCTTCCGGGTATCTTCAAGTAGGAGCCGAAAATACTTTTCTGCATTTTCTGTCCCGATATTTACATGAGTANNATTTCCGAGGTCAAATCGGTAGGCATAAAACGATCTGCCAATAAATCCAGCTGTTCGCAAGCTATCCTGACGCAATGATTCTCCCTCCGAATTATTTCTTTTAAACGATCTTCGTCGAGCCTTTTCCCCATTATATGCCCGACGGCATTAGCCAGATCCCGAAGCTGATCAGAGACATAAGCAACGGTATCGGCTGATTCAAGCCCGGGAACATCCACCGCAAAACAGGGAATATGAAAATAATCGGCGATGGAACGAAAAGTGTTCAAATTGGCGTCGCAAGCAAGTGTCGTATAAGCTGCAAATCGAGGTACGGGGATTACATTCGATAAAACTGCTCCCAGTAATGCCTTATGATAAGAACAATATGTCTGCGGAATCCCCGAATCTTCCGCATAACGAATGAAGGAATGTTCGCAAGCGGCTCCGTTTAAATAGGCTGCCATTCCTTCCGTAAAAAAAGGATCGATGTCCATTGCCCATAACAGTTCACACGGAAAAAAGAGGTTAACAATCGCTGCCCGATCCGGATTCCTAAAAGGTTTTAATATCGCATCGGTATTCATAACATACGCAAATTGTTGGTGAGGAAGCAAGGATCGATCAGGAAATATTTTTGATTGATACAAACTTACGCTAAAGCCGATTTTCAAAAGCTGTCGGGCTTTTTCCGGGTTTTCCGGTATATTTGCCCCAACCCATTTTCCGAATTTTGAGACAATTTTATTCATGATTAGCGTTTCTTCCCAAATTCCTCAAGAATCTTTCCGCCGATATGGTCCATTTAATCAAACCGAATTGAAGTTCAAATTGATCAGATATTGCTAAAAACATTCTTTTCATCCCACAATTTTAATGAATGAAATCAAACAATTTACTAAATAGGAGAAACGCCTATTTTTTTTCCTACCTTTATTGTGCAAAAATTCTCATTTCTGATTTCTATCATCAATTTTTAGGATTATTATCCTCATTTAATTGAGATCCGCCGAAAAACATTACCCTTTATTCGTAATTATATTTATAATGAATTATAGAAGGTTAACGGGGGGTCAGTGACAGACTTTGAGCAATATAAACGACAGGTAGTCACAGTTGATTCAACTGTAGTCACCGTCAAAAGTAGGAATAGGCTGAGTTTTGAGCGAAAAAAAAATACAGTCAAATCCGCTGAAGAATCCATATTATCTCTAAAATCCAGATTTCTTTTTATCAAAACGAATCTTGTCTTTCTTTTTCATAATCGTTATGGTTGGTTTTCATCATTCACGGGAAAAGAACTCTCTTCCGGCATTTTCATTTCGAGTTTAATTACGAAAATTAAGAATCGCAGAAGATTCCTTGATAAAAACACATTTAATAACTTTTCTATTCCGGAGAATACAGATTCGTATTTACAGGCACCGTATCACCCTATTCATTTTGCTTTAGAAATCAGATCTTTTGCAGCGGTAAATCATTTTTTGGAGAAAAAAGAAAACATTGGGGAGATGATCAATAGATGATCCATATCGGAGACAAACGAATTCTTCTGGTTGCGGGACATTATGGGAGCGGAAAAACAGAATTTTGTATCAATTTAGCGATCGATCTGGCGGAACAAGGGATCAAAACAGCCTTAGTTGATTTGGATATTGTAAATCCATATTTTCGGACGAGAGAAAAAACGCAGTTCCTTGAAAGCAAAGGGATTAAAGTTTACGGTAATTTCTATAAAACCGAAATTACTATGGAAATACCCGCACTGAGCGCCGAAGTGCGAACGCCGTTGGAAGATCCGACTGTTTATACCATTATCGATTTGGGAGGAAATTCAGCTGGGGCATTAGTTGCCATTCAGTTCGAAAAATATTTTGTTGAAGGAACTTATGAATTTTTGGATGTGATCAATAAGAACCGTCCCGAAACATCCACAATCGAAGGAGCTGTAAATCATTTTCACGATATCGAAGAACGAACAGGCTTAAAATTTACCGGATTGATTAATAATACACATCTGCTTCGTGAAACCACCATTGAAGACATACAAAAAGGTCTGGAATTTTGCGAGGAACTTTCAAATATACTGAAAGTTCCTCTTTTATTTACGGGCTGCCCGAATTATTTATATAAGCAGCTGTTATCGTCTAAACTGATGGAAAAAATCAACCACCAAATCCTACCGATTTATTTTATTATGCGAGATACATGGTTGGATAAAAAACTTTAATAAGGAGAGTGAAATGATATGGGCAAGTATCTTGTGAAGTTCAACAGGGACAAATGTAAAGGATGCGAATTATGCGTCTCTTTCTGCCCCAAAAAGATTCTCGAAATTGACAAGGTGGATATGAATGCAAAGGGTTATCATCCCGCTAACGTAAAGCCAGGGCAGATGGATGAATGCATCGGTTGCCTGAGCTGCGCTTTGATGTGCCCGGACAATGTAATTAGTGTCTATGAATTGTCAGGAGATGAAAAATGACAGAAAAAGTATTGATGAAGGGAAACGAAGCTTTTTGTGAAGCTGCGATTCGAGGCGGCTGCCGGTTTTATGTCGGCTACCCGATTACCCCACAAAGTGAAATACCTGAATTTATGTCTCATGAAATGCCGAAACGCGGAGGAACATTTATTCAAGCGGAAAGTGAATTGGGCTCTATCAATATCGCTTACGGGATCGGTTGTGCAGGCGGAAATGTATTTGTTTCATCGGCATCCCCGGGCATTGCATTAATGCAGGAAGGACTCAGTTTTCTTTGTTCAGCTGAAGTCCCGGTGGTTCTTTTAAATGTCTCCCGCAGCGGTCCCGGAATCGGCGGAATTCAACCCGCTCAGGCTGACTATAACCAGGTTACCCGCGGAGGAGGAAACGGAGATTATAAAATACCTGTCTTTGCGCCGTCAACCATGCAAGAAGCAGTCAATATTATTTATGAATCTTTTGAGACGGCAGATAAACTGCGAAATCCAGTCATCATCTTAGCTGATGGTATGATGGGACAAATGATGGAGCCGGTCACTTTTCCGGAGCCTAAACAGCTTTACAAAGATGAGGCGGATATCCCGAATTACAAACCATGGGCATTGACCGGAAGCAAAGGAAAAAGTCATCGAAATGTGATTAAATCTTACCGGGCTCTGCCGGAAGATCTTGAAGTACACGTGAATCATTTGTTTGAGAAGTATCGAAAAGCGGAAAAAGACTTGGTTCGATATGAGACCGTCAATACAAAAGATGCCGAAATCGTCTTTGTCGCCTTTGGAACGATGGCAAGGATCGTTTCCGAGGTTATCGAAGTTCTCAATGCCGAGGGGATTAAAGCCGGCATGATTCGGCCGATTACTCTCTGGCCGTTTCCAAAAGCTCCTTTTGATGAATTATCTCCCGACAAAACAAAAGTAGTTATCTCGACGGAATTGAATATGGGGCAAATGATTTTTGATGTTCAACTCAGTTTGAACGGAAGAATTCCGGTCAGATTAATCAATCGAGTGGGCGGGATTGTGCCTACGACAGATGAAATTGTGGAAAGAGCAAAAAAGATTCTGGGAGAAATCAAATGAAACCAGTATACGAACCGACTATTGGAATGTTGCCGGTAGATACCAGTTATTGTCCCGGCTGTGGGCATGGTATTGCTCACAAATTAATTATGGAATGTATCACCGAAAAGGGACGCCTCGGTGATACGATCGGGGTATCACCGATCGGTTGCAGTGTTGTCGCACATGAATTCATGAATATCGAAATGTGTGAATCGGCACACGGCCGTGCTTCGGCGGTGGCAACCGGCATCAAACGAGTCCATCCGAATCACCTTGTATTCAGTTATCAGGGTGACGGGGACATGGCTTCCATCGGAGTCACCGAAATTGTCCATGCGGCGATCCGCGGAGAAAAAATCACAACTTTCTTCATCAATAACGCGATCTTTGGCATGACCGGCGGACAAATGGCTCCCACAACCTTAATCGGCCAAAAAGCCACAACCTGTATCGACGGACGGAAAAAAGAGGTCAACGGAATGCCGATTCGAATGTCCGAAATGCTCGCAACCATCGAAGGAGCGGTTTATATTGAAAGAGTGGCTTTAAATACTCCCGGGAACGTAAGAAAAGCAAAAAAGGCTGTCATGAAAGCGCTCGAAGTTCA
>DCTP01000073.1:0-1487 GCA_002329625.1 Leptolinea sp. UBA1437 | reverse complement strand
TTGGAGTTTTTAGATCACCGGAGGGAATGTAATTATGGCAAAGGAAAAATTATTCTTTGCGGGTTCGGGTGGACAGGGAATTCTGCTGATGGGTAAGATGCTTTCCTATGCGGCAATGCATGAGGGGAAAGAAGTTACCTTTTTACCATCTTATGGAGCTGAAATGCGCGGAGGAACTGCGAATTGTACGGTAATTATTTCGGATAAACCGATCAGCAGTCCGCTGATTCAAACGGCAGATGCATTGATTGCGATGAACCTTCCATCCATGACCAAATTTGAAAATATGGTTGAACCCGGAAAATTTTTATTCGTCAATTCCTCGATTATTAAAGAAAAACCGACCAGGAACGATATTCAGGTCGTTTCTGTCGATGCAAACGGACTGGCGGAAACTCTGGGAGTGCCGAAATCAGCAAATATGGTTATGCTGGGTGCGGTTGTTCGGACGACAAAGGTGGTAAAAATCGAAAGTATTATCGAAGCGATGGAAAAGGAATTAACCGGGAAGAAAGCCAAATTCTTAGAAGGGAATATTTTAGCGCTGAACTCCTGGAATCCAAATTAATATATTAGGAGTGAAAATCAAATGAAACACAGCTTCAGTATTACGCGGTCAACGAACCCAAAACAAAAACCGAATCCGGATAAATTGGTTTTTGGAGAAACTTTTACCGATCACATGTTTATCATGGATTATTCGAAAGATAAAGGGTGGCACGACGGAAGAATTGTTCCGTACGGTCCAATTTCGCTTGAACCGGCTGCGGCTGTGTTTCAGTATGCGATTGAAATGTTCGAAGGCATGAAAGCCTATCGTACCGACACCGGAAAAGTTCAGCTTTTTCGACCGGATATGAATATCAAACGTACCAATAATACCAATGATCGTATTTGTGTACCACGGATTGATCCCGATTTGATGTTGGATGCTATTAAAGCGATCGTGGATTTCGATCGGGATTGGATTCCCGACCGACCGGGGACTTCTCTTTATATTCGACCGTTTATCATCGCGGATGAACCTTATCTTGGCGTCCATCCGGCGAAACATTTCCTGTTTATCATTATTCTTTCACCGGTCGGATCCTATTATGGCGTCGGCGGTGGTTCGAATCAACTTCCGGCAACAAAAATCTATGTGGAAGACAAATATGCCCGAACGGCAGTCGGCGGAACCGGTGCGGCAAAAATCGGTGCGAATTATGTGATCAGCCTTAAAGCGCAAGAAGAAGCGGCGGAAAAAGGGTATGATCAGGTGCTTTGGCTGGACAGTGCCGAGAAAAAATACGTTCAAGAAATCGGTACCTCAAATGCTTTCTTCGTTATCAATAATGAAGTCATCACTGCTCCGCTAGATGACGGAACGATTTTGCCCGGAATCACGCGGGATTCCTGCTTGGCGCTGCTTCGGAAATGGGGTATTCCTTGTTCGGAACGTCCTTTGACGATCGAAGCTGTTTATCAGGCTGCGGAAGACGGGACGT
>DCTP01000036.1 GCA_002329625.1 Leptolinea sp. UBA1437 | reverse complement strand
AGAATGAATCGTTGATTGCACAATTGCGGATTGATGCTTTCAGAACGATCGAAGAAAAAGATAAAGCTCACAGCGAAAGAGAAAAAGAAATTGATGCCGCTCGCCGTAACGGAATCGATTCCATTAACCGCACTCTGGCCGACCTCCGTAAATCGATTGAACCTCTTCAAGATATCCGAAAAACATTGCTTTCGCGAAACGAGGATTCTATTCGATTGGGCAGGATGATCGAAGAATTGCAAGCCAAGATCGATGCGGTTGCCATGGATAAAGACGAATATGCCAGGTTCCAAAAATCCGTGGAGGAAAACAGAAGGCAAGACGCCAAACGGGTGACCGACATTCAAGCCGAGGTCACCGCTTACCGAAAACGAATCGAGGATATGAGAAGCAAATTTGATTTGGTAAGTGAAGGTTTGCGGAAAGTGGAACAGCGGATGAGCGAATTATTGGCGGCGGAAAATGAACGAAAGCAATCCGTCACCGATTTTATGGAAAAACAATCGTTAGCCAACCTGGAATATGAAAAGACCTGGCAGCAATGGAAGACCGCCTTTGATGATATTGTTGCCAAAGCCGCCGGATTGGATACACAAATCGAAACATTGGAGAATTTACAGCGTTCCGTGAAACGCTCGCAGGATACGTTGGATGAGGTCACTCAACGTTTTGATCGGCGCACCAACGAGCTGGTTGAAATGCAACGCCTCATGGAAGAAAAATTGCGTCAGGAGTGGGCGAATTTCAAGGCGGATAATCAAAAGCGCTGGACAAATTATTCATTAGGGCAGGAAGAAATACAGGCGGAATATCGACGGAATATTGAAGCTCTTCAAGCCAGAATGCAGGCTATCGAAGATGCCAACGCCTCGGCTTTGGACGACGTTAATTTAAGAGATGAACTTTATATTTCGCAATTACAGGACTTGTTTACAATGGTTCGTGGCTGGCTTGAGAAAATGGGTAAGACAAGCTGATCACAACTTTTATATTTTATGATTAAGGAGAATCCTTCATGAGTCAAATCACAGTGATAGGAACGGGCTATGTCGGCTTGGTAACGGGAGCATGCTTTTCCGATTTGGGAAACAATGTCATTTGTCTGGATATTGATGAGAAGAGAATTTCGGATCTCAATCAAGGCATTATGCCCATCTTCGAACCGGGATTGGAAGAAATCGTTGAACGTTCACATAAAGCCGGTCGATTGCAATTCACGGTAAATTATCCGGAAGCCCTGCGAGATGCCGAATTCGTTTTCATTGCCGTTGGAACCCCTTCCGGATCCGATGGGGAAGCGGATATGAGCTATGTCGAGCAAGCGGTCATACAAATTGCCGACAACATGGACCATCCCATCATTATTGTGGATAAATCAACCGTTCCCGTCGGCACGGGAGATTGGGTAGCGGACATTATTCAAAAATACCGTGACGGTCATATGCCGAAATTTCAAGTTGTATCCAATCCGGAGTTCCTCCGTGAAGGGTCTGCTGTTGCCGATTTTATGCATCCAGAACGGATTGTTTTGGGCTCCAATGATACCGAAGCCTGTGATCGGGTCGCCGAATTGTATGCACCACTGCGGGCTCCGATGTTGGTTACGGATATCCGGACAGCCGAAATGATTAAATATGCCTCAAATGCCTTTTTGGCAACTAAAATCTCTTTTATCAACGAGATTGCGAATATTTGCGAGAGTGTCGGTGCCAATGTGATCGACGTAGCCAGAGGCATGGGGTTGGATAACCGCATCGGGTCGAAATTCTTAAACGCAGGAATCGGTTGGGGAGGAAGTTGCTTCCCGAAGGATGTAAAGGCGCTTGCCCATATCGCCGTGGAATACGGGACACAGCCCCAGCTGTTGCAAGCTGTAATCGATATCAATCAAACGCAACGCCGGCGAGTCGTTGAAAAGCTGAATCGGATGCTAAACGGATTGGAAGGAAAAGAAATCGGTATTTTGGGCTTGGCATTTAAGCCAGATACCGATGATATGCGCGAAAGCCCAGCCGCAGATATTATCCGATATCTGACAAATGAAAAAGCAATCATCCGTGCCTATGACCCCGAAGCGATGGAGCAGGCAAAGAAGATTCTGCCGAAAGAAGTGGTCCTCTGCGATAACCCTTATCAAGTGGTTGAAAACGCGGATGCTCTTCTTCTGGCGACCGAATGGAATGAATTCAAACAATTGGATTTTAAAAAAATACATGACCTGATGCGCGAAAAGAACATTTTGGACGGCCGGAATCTTTGGGATCCGGAACGTCTTTCAGAAATGGGCTTTACTTATGTCGGCGTCGGTTTAGGAAAATACATTTGACACCGATTTATCATCGATTATAAAAATTCGAGCGTAACGAAAACAGAAGCGCATCCCTTAAAGAAATGCGCTTCTGTTTTTTTTATAATTCGTTATTCTTATTATTTATCGTTGTTTATTCTTGTTCCGTTTTTAATAGGAAATAATTCTTCTTTCCTCTCCGGAGGACCAGATATTTCCCTTCGATAAACTGATCTTTCCGAATGGAAGCGTTCACATCCGTCACCCGATGATTATTAATATAAACACCGCCTTCGGCGATTGCCCGTTTGACCTCTCCTTTGGATTTCATGAATCCGCAATCGCTCAGCAGATTGACAACGGGCAGCCCTTCTCCGTTCAATGAATCCGCCGCAATCACTCCGGACGGAACATCAGCGAAAATCTCCTTGATATCCGCAGCCGAGAGACCATTGATTTCACCGCCGAACAGCGCTTCACTGGCTTGCATCGCTTTATCTAAAGCGGTCTCGCCGTGCATCATTTTCGTCATTTCAACCGCCAATGCTTTTTGTGCCGCCCGATCTTCCGGATTTTCTCGGGTTGCAAATTCCAATTCGTCAATTTTTTGTCGATCAAAAAAAGTAAAATACTTCAGGAAAGGGATTACGTCGGCATCATCGGTATTCAGCCAAAATTGATAAAACTTGTAAGGGGAAGTCCTTTCCGGATCAAGCCACACCGCGCCGCCGGCGGTCTTTCCAAATTTTGTGCCATCCTTTTTCTTTACCAACGGATAGGTCAGTCCGTAAGCACTTTTACTGGTTTTTCGGCGGATTAATTCACAACCGGCCGTAATATTGCCCCATTGATCACTGCCGCCGGTTTGCAATACACAATTTTCGGTCACGAACAAGTGATAAAAGTCATAAGCCTGTAAGAGGCTGTAACTGAATTCAGTAAAAGATAAGCCACTCTCCCGAGACAAGCGCGATTTTACCGAGTCTTTTGCCATCATGCTGTTTACGGTGAAATATTTTCCAGTATCTCGCAAAAAATCAATGAGTTTCAGATCAAGCAACCAATCGCCGTTATTCATAATGCGAGCCGGATTGCTTTTTATTTCAAAGTCTAAAAATTTCGCCAGCTGCAACTTGATTTTCTCGACATTGTAATGAGCTTCTTCCGCCGAAAGCAGGTTACGTTCGTCCGATCTGCCGCTCGGATCACCGATCATTCCCGTTCCTTCGCCGGCAAGCGCGATCACATGATGACCGTAACGTTGGAAGCGGGCTAATGCCAGCATCGGCACCAAATGCCCGACATGCAAACTGTCCGCAGTAGGATCAAAGCCGTTATAAAGCGTCACCTTTTCCTTTTCCAATAACTCTTCCAAACCGTCCATCGAATCATAAATCATCTCACGCCATTTTAATTCGCCGTAAATCGAATTTTGCTCACTCATTGTCGCTATAAACCCCTTCTTGATTTGTCTATTTTTATTTTTAAATATTAAAGCGATAAATATTCGTTTCGCGTGGTTCAAATCCGCAACGGCGGTAGAGGCGGTTCGCAGCTTCCCGTGACGGTCGGGAGGTTAAATCGACCGTTTTTGCACCTTCCGCTCTGGCACGATCGACAGCGGCTCTGACCAACATTTCGCCGACACCCCGCCCGCGCATTTGTTCATCTACGACCACATCCTCAATCCACGATCGGACGCCGGTAGGCAATCGGAAAACAGCCAACGTTAGACTACCCACAATTTTGTTATTCTGATCCGGATCCACCGCAGCCAGCAAAATGGATGCCCGGGATTGAATCAGATCTTCCAATTCTTCCCAGGTCGGAATTTTTGCCGATGAGGAAAGCTGAGGAACCAAGACCGTAAATGCATCTAAAACAGCTTGAGACATTTCTTTTATTTCAACGATTTCCATTTTTATGCTCTTTTCTAAAAATGTCAAAATTCTGCTGGTTATTATACTATGTGAAAGAAAAGGGTTAAATCGTTCTTTAGAAGCCCCTTTTTTCCGCAAAATATCCCCAAATCGGTAAAAATAATGATAAAACAGTTCATAGACAATCCGAAAAGTTAATGTATCATTACCGGAAGAATATTTCAGACCTTACGGAGCAGATTTCGCAAACAATGATAACCGGTTCAGAAAGAGTACATCCCGATGCGGCAAAAATCATATAAAAAGGATCGACGAAACGGCAGGGGGTTTTCCGTTTGTATTTTAATCCTGGCATTGATTTGTCTGATCCCCGTAGCGAGCGGATATGAATTCACGCTGTCCGCCGGCGAATTTCTTGCGCGGGACGGTACGGTTGAATCATTCACCCCCGAGGTTTATTCATGGCTCCGGGCAGTGTTTTCGGTTCCCTTTCTCATCTTAACGGGACTTTTCATCGCATCCGTCTGTGTTCCCGAACGATTTTTCAGATTTTGGCGGGAACAATGGCGATCTTTCAAAGGATTCCCCTCGGCATTGAAAAGTGACACCGGCACGTTTTTCAGCGCAGTCCGGCAATTTTTCAGAGAAAACAGAAAAGACATTCCGCCACTGCTGATCCTCTTTCTGTCCGGCATGGCGATCCGCTTGTGGATTATCAATCGTCCGATTACTCACGATGAAGCTTATACCATCACCACTTGGGGAAGCGGAAGCCTGAAATATGCCATCAGTGATTATCAGTTACCGAACAATCATGTTTTTCACACGATCTTGGTAAATTTAATCTATCATACCCTCGGTAAAACGCCGGCGCTTTTACGACTTCCGGCATTGATCAACGGGCTGCTGTTGATTCCCGCTGTTTATATCCTCGGAAAGCAGATTTACAATTCGGCGACCGGGCTGCTGGCAGCCGGGATCACCGCTTTTTCGTCTTTTTTGATTGACTATTCCGTTTGGGCGAGAGGTTATTCTATTTTAGCCTTTTGCTCGGTACTGATTTTCATCGAAGGAACAATCGTTCAAAAACAAAAAAACCGTTTTGTCTGGTCCCTCTTGATTCTCACCGCGGTCACCGGATTCTATACGCTACCGATTATGCTCTATCCTTTCGGAGCTTTTTGCGTTTGGTTTTTGCTCCGAGCCCTCTTTTATCGGAAATTTCCGCTTTCCGGTTACGGAAGTCTGGTAAACGCCTTGAAATATTTCATCGCGGCGGGTATCGTAATCGTGATTCTGACCGGGTTGTGTTATTTGCCGATTCTGCAAAATTCCGGCATTCACGCCCTTTTCGGAAACGTATTTGTCCGACCTTTGCCGCTCGCTGATTTCAAGCCCACCCTTATTTCGCGCGCTATTGATTTCTTTCACGCATTTACTGACACCATGCCAACAATTATCTGGATTGGTCTGTTCCTCGGAAATATATTGGCTTGGGTATTTCATCGAAAGATCAGCCGAATCCTTATACCACTCCAAGCGGCGTTTCTACTTTGGCTCTTACCGGTATGGGCGATCCAACGCCCCAACCTTTGGCCGCGAACCTTAATCTTCCTCTGGCCGTTTCTGATCCTGTGGGGATCCGCCGGGGTCATCTGGATCGTCGAAAAGATATGCGCATTTTTACCCTCTCGGCTCCAAACAAGATTCATTCCGCTTTTTATCATTATTGCCGTCGTTGTTACTGCAGTTCCGCAATTCGGCCGAACTGCTGAAATTGCAAAAAAAAGCAGCCCGCATGAAACAGCCATTCTCAGGATCCTGGAAAATCGGGATGCCGAAAAGATCTTATTTGTGGTCGCACCGGAAGATGACGCCCCGCTATGGTATTATGCCGATCGATATGGTTTACCGAAATCGATTTTCGACAAAAATATCCCTTTTTCGACGGTCTATGTTTATATCAATCCGAAAAACGAAGGGTTCGAGGAACCTCGAACCCTTGAAGAAATTATAAATCGTTACGGACCCGGCGAATCCTTCCTCGACCGAAGTACCGAAAAAGTACTGATGGCTTCCGAAAATGCCATTCTTTATCGCTTTACTGCGAACGAACGTGTTATTCGAAAGACTTTCGGCGAAACTCCCTGACAATCCGCTGTCAACCTTTCCGTTTCGTTTGTTTGGGTTGCCCTTTCGTCAGAGCGGGGGCGCCTGACTTCATCCGAGCGCTGGCGATTTCTCTTCGAAACAACTTCTTCTCCGGTTTTTTTGCCGGTTTTGCAGAAGCCGATTCTTTCAATGCCTGAACTTCTTCATCTTTCAAGGCAACCCATTCGCCCGGTTTGAGCGGGCCTAGCGTTAACGATCCGATTCGAACCCGAACCAACTTAACAATTGGCAATCCGATCTGTTTCCCGATCTCCCGAATCTCTCGTTTACGGCCTTCTTTCATAACCACCCGAATCCAAGCCCCTTCTCCTTGCTGGCGAATCACTCGCACATCGGCCGGAGCAGTTTTGACACCGTCCTCCAACACAACCCCCCGCCGCCATTTGTTCAATTGATCTTCATCCGGACGCTTGGCGACCAACACCCGATACTCTTTCTCTTTTTCATAACGAGGATGAGTAAGCTTATTCGCTAATTCACCATCATTTGTGAGCAAAACCAAACCCTCGGATTCAAAATCCAACCTGCCGACTACAAACAGATCATCGGAATTCGGAACCAATGAAAAGACAGTCCGGCGGGGATCCGAAGCCGAACGATCGGACAGCACAAAACGGGGTTTATATAAAGCGATATATCTTTTTTCCGGCTCTTTGAATTTGAGCGTTACCCCGTCCACCGCCAATTGATCCTTGACGGGATCGGCTTTTGCGCCCAATTCTACCTTTTCGCCGTTTNNATGTCGGGATCGGCTTTCGCGCCCAATTCCACCTTTTCGCCATTTCGGGTAACTCTGCCCTCCTTAATTAAAACTTCGCAATCTCTCCTCGAACCATAACCTGCCCGTGATAATATCTTTTGGATTCGTTCTTCCATGTGGCCCTCTTCTTTCCCGGATTTCCCGACAAATGTGAAATTCCTGCCTCAATCTTTCAAAATCTGTTTGTGATCCGTCTCTTCGATCGTCTCTTCAAACGGCGGCAACTCTTCGATCGACGATAATCCGAAGTATTGCAAAAAATCGGCCGTGGTGGCATAAAGAACCGGCCGCCCGGGGGTTTCGGCGCGGGCAACCTCCTCAATCAGTCCTCTTGAGAGTAATCCGCGTACCACCGACTCGCTGTTGACCCCTCGAATCGCATCGATGGCGGGGCGGGAGACCGGCTGCTTGTAAGCAATAATTGTCAATGTTTCCTGTGCCGCCCGAGTCAATTTTTGGGCAGATTCGATTCCAAGGAACTTTTCTACAAAGTCAGCCGTCTCAGGTGCAGTGGTTAATTGCACTTTATCATCATGAACCAATATCCGTATCCCTCGATTTTCAGCCTCCAGATACGCAGCCAGTTTCCGGACCAACTCTTTGACCTCGGACAGTTTCATCTCCGTCACCATAGCCAGTTGCGAAAACGGCACGGGTCCGGAAGCCACAAAAAGGATGGATTCCAGAATTGTCATCGGTTCTTTGTCATCAAAAGTGCTGTTTTCTGTCATGCTATAATTCTCACCAGTTCATGAATAAAAAGGAGATTTAATGAATGAACAAGCATAAATTTATTTTACCAGTCATCTTTCTGCTGTGCATATTTTCCGTCGGTTGGTATGCATACAGTCCTTCATCTCAGATTACTTCGGAGGCGACCGCCTTAGAATCGCTCGAAACGGAAGGGAATCGCATTGCCAATCTGGCATCAGGTACCCCTTTCAATTTGACGGTCAGCGATGATACTTTAACGAGTGCAGCGGAAGAATTGATGCAACAATATAAAAATGAAATCGAAACAGCGATCAAAGACGCCGCAGGTGTAAAACTGAGCCTGTCCAACCCAAAAGTCGAATTCACAAACGACGGATTTAATTTGTCGGTAAAAGCCGGACTCGGATTCCTGAAATTAAAAGCCAAAATCAACGGAAAAGTCTCTCTGGTCGACGGGAAACCGCAAGTGGTGGTCGAAAAGATCGACGTCCCCATCATTGACATTTCCGCGGACACGGTCAATAATGAGATCAAGAGTTTATCCGACCAATATATGAATCAGTTAACCGATTCTTACAGTCTCTCCAAAATCGAGCTCACAGAGGGTCAGGCAGTCATTGAAGGAATAAAAAAATAGCTGAAGAATGATATCAGGCGGTTTTTTTTCAAAACAAAAGCAGATTCCCCGCTTTTTCCGAGGCGGGAATTTGCTTTTTTTCTTTTCGTTCCTGTTGATTTTTTCGACAACCGCCTGTCAAACCGTCGACTTCCTCAATCGGACAGGATCAGCCGAGAAAATAACCGTCAACGTAGAAAAGGGAGGAAATCTCCTCACCGGAACTTGCGCTGCCGGCTCAACGGTTGAGCAGGCGCTTCAGGAATTAAAGGTAAAGTATCAACCGGAAGACATTATCACCCCCGTACTGAGCACTGTTCTCAGCGAAGATACCACCGTCAAAATCACGTCGGTTACGTTTGAAGAGGAACAAAAAGAGCAACCGATTCCCTTCAAAAGCCTGACCGTTCAAAACGAATCCATCCCTGAGGGGGAAACTTACATTATACAAGCCGGGCAGAACGGATCGGAGAAAATAACCATTAAATCCACCTATGAAGACGGAGTGCTCGTTTCGCAGGTGACTTCGGAAAGAAATGTAATCCGTGACGCCGTACCGGAGATTTTGATGTACGGTGTGAAAGCCGAACATGCCCCCATTCAGATTCCCGGAAAAATTGTTTATATCTCGAACGGCAGCGCTTGGTTGCTCGAGAATACAACCGGAAACCGCATTCCGATCGTGACCAGCGGAGATCTGGACGGACGGGTTTTGGATTTATCTTCAGATGGGGAATGGCTGCTTTATTCCAGGAAGACTCAAAACGATGCCATTAATTCTCTTTGGATGCTCCATATAACGGACTGGAACGCCAAACCAATCGATTTACGTATTTCCAACGTCATCCACTTCGCCGCCTGGCTGCCGGGTGAAGCGCGGCGCCTTTTGTATTCCACCGTCACACCTCAGGAAAGCGCTCCCGGCTGGAAAGCGAACAACGACCTGTTGTTTCGTTTGGTCAGCGATACGGGAATGCTAATGGAGGATGAAACGATCATTCAAGCCAACGATGAAGGACCTTACAGTTGGTGGGGAACCGAGTTCTATCTCTCAAAAGACGGCCGCACGCTTCTCTATGCAACTCCCAGCAGTATCGGGAAAATCGATCGATTGACCGGCGAGAAAAAAGAACTTACCAAGATCCAACCTTATGAGAAAACACGCAGCGATTGGGCATGGATTCCAGGAGTTACCTGGTCTTCGGATGAAACCGCAGCCTTTTTTGCCTTCCACGGAGAAATTGAAGGGACAACAAAAAGTTATGATCCGACTGATTTCAATATCGGGAAGATCAATCTTACGGACGGACAAGCTGCCGAAATAAAATCGGGAACCGGTTTGTTTTCACAACCCGCGGCTTCCCCCCTGTTTGAGGACGGAAGCTCCTACATCGCTTATATGCAGACAATCAGCCCCTTGCAAAGCGAAAGCAGCCGCTACCGCATTATGCTGATGGATTCCGACGGCGGGAACGCAAAAGCGGTTTTCCCGTTGGACGAAGAGGATTATGTCACCCCGCAACGGGTCATTTGGTCTCCCACCACGGTTGCGAATCAATCTTGGATTGCCATTATCTATAAAAACAACATTTGGTTAGTTAACCCATTTACAGGAATTTATAATCAAATTACAATCGATCAGTCGGTAACAAAAATGATTTGGAAATGATCGAACGAGGGTTAAAGGTATCATGAGAATTCTAATTACAGGCGCGGCGGGTTTTTTGGGTAGTCATCTTTGCGATCGGTTTCTGCGGGAAGGCCATGAAGTGATCGGGATGGATAATTTCATCACCGGAAATCCACAAAATCTGGCACATCTGGCTGCCGACCAGAATTTTTCGTTCATCCGTCATGACGTGTCGAACTTTATCTTCGTTCCCAAAAAAGTAGACGCCGTGCTTCACTTCGCTTCACCGGCTAGTCCGAATCCGCTTTCTCCTTACGGCTATACGAATTTGCCGATTCAGACCATGAAAGCGGGTGCGCTCGGAACCCTGAACGCGCTCGGTGTGGCAAAAGCGAACAACGCCCGTTTCCTGTTAGCCTCCACCAGCGAGATCTACGGCATGCCCCTCGAACATCCGCAAAAAGAATCCTATTTCGGAAATGTGGATACGATCGGAATCCGATCGGTTTACGATGAGGCAAAACGCTTTGCGGAGTCGCTCACAATGGCTTACTATCGTTTTCACGGCGTCGACACCCGAATTGTGCGCATCTTCAACACTTACGGACCGCGCATGCATCTAGATGACGGTCGTGTAGTGCCTAATTTTATCCAGCAAGCGTTGCGGAAAGAACCGCTGACCGTATACGGCGACGGTCAACAGACACGCAGTTTTTGTTATGTCGATGACCTGATCGAAGGGATCTATCGGCTCTTCCTTTCGGATGAACATTATCCGGTGAACATCGGCAATCCGGTGGAAAACACCATGGTCGAACTGGCTGAAGAAATCAACCGCTTGACCGGAAACCCGGCCGGATTGGTTTACAAACCAGATCTCCGAGTCGGTGACGATCCGCAGCGACGCCAACCGGATATTACACGAGCGCGGGAAATTTTGCACTGGGAACCGAAAGTATCCCTCGAAGAAGGATTAATGCGGACGATTCCCTATTTCGAGCAGGCGATGGGACATGGTTGATTTCATCAATAATCCCAAAGAACGATCACGTTTCCTGAAATTTTGTACAGTCGGCATCATCGGAGCTGTCGTTGATTTCGGCGTTATGAATCTTATCCTTTACTATACTGACGCCAATTCAAGAATTGCCAGTACTATCTCATTTATCGCTGCCGTTGTCAGTAATTTTTTCTTTAATTATTTTTGGGCATATAGAGATTCAAGGGAAAAATCAATTTCGACGAAACTGTTTCAATTTTTTCTGGTCAGCATCATTGGCTTGGGAATCCGATATCTGTTGTTTCTCACAATCGAAAATCCGATCATCGGCCTTTGCGACCGATTTTTGCCGGCTGATTTTTTCATGTCCGCAGAAACAGCCGGGCATAATTTGACGCTTGTCATTTCAATTCTGATCGTATTGATCTGGAACTTTTTCGCCAATCGGTTCTGGACATATA
This sequence comes from Leptolinea sp. UBA1437, assembly GCA_002329625.1. Lineage (GTDB taxonomy): Bacteria > Chloroflexota > Anaerolineae > Anaerolineales > Anaerolineaceae > Flexilinea. Next base: position 3,853 of record DCTP01000036.1, on the reverse strand, counting down.
ACGACGTTTCATAAACCGCCATGGCCACACCAAGAATTATCGCCGGAACTGCTAAGGGAATGCGATTGCACAGCGTTCCCGGAGACAGCACCCGACCAGTCACCGATCGGGTAAAGGAAGCATTATTTAACATTCTCGGACCCGACATCGCGGATGCAGGTATGTTCGATCTTTTCGGTGGAACTGGTTCCGTTGGCTTGGAAGCTTTGAGCCGGGGTGCGTCATACGTTCGGTTTATGGATGCCAATCGCAACGCATATAAGACACTTCAGGAAAATATTAAACTGACCGGATTCGAAAAACAATCGAAAGCCATTTTCGGGGACGTATTCGGCTACTTGCGAACCGTTCCGGACCGTGAATTTGAATATATCTATGTCGCTCCTCCGCAGTATAAGCGCCTCTGGCAAAAAACCATGCAGATTCTGGATGATAACGACGGTTGGTTGTCGGAAGACGGTTGGATTATCGTTCAAATCCATCCGGTTGAGCTGGAACCGATAGAGCTTAACAATTTCATTCGTTTCGACGAACGAAAATACGGCAGTACCACTTTGTTATTCTATCAGCGCAAGCCGCTTTCCTCAGAAGCTGCATAATTTCCTTTCAAAATATTATGAATCAAGATACGCTCTTGATCAAAGAGACCGTCTGAAAACTCCCCTATCTTTTCCGATCCAATATCATGCTTGACTGATTTTATTGATATCATACGGCGTTTGCTGATAAACATAATAATTCAGCCAATTGGTAAATAACAGGTTGGCATGACTGCGCCAATACATGATGGGAGCAGCTTTGGGACTGTTTCCGGGGAAATAGTTTTCCGGCATCACCGGATTGATTCCGGCTTTCAGATCCCGACGATATTCATTCGCCAGAGTCATCACGTCATATTCGGCATGTCCCTGAATAAAAATTTGCCGGCCATCGCGAGTAGCCGATATCGCCAACCCCGCCTCGTTCGAGACCGCCAAAACCTGCAATTCCGGGTGTGCTTCTACGTCTTCGCGCCTAACCGAAGTATACCGGGAATGAGGCATATAAAAAATTTCATCGAAACCACGCAGTAACGGATGATTGCGCACCACCGGATAATGAGAAAATATTCCCGAAATCTTCTTATCCAAGGGATATTTGTTGATCCCATAATGGTAATATAATCCCGCCTGGGATCCCCAGCAAATATGCATTGTGGAAAACACGTTTCTGCGTGACCAACTCATCAGTTTGCACAGTTCTTCCCAATAATCGACCGCTTCAAAAGGAATATTTTCGACCGGTGCGCCGGTGATGATGAAACCGTCATATTTATTTTGACTGATCTGATCATACGTCTTATAAAAATAGTCCAGATAATCCTGCGAAGTATGTTTGGACTCGTGCGTCACCATTTGTAAGAATTCGACATTGATCTGTAAAGGACTGTTACTCAATAATCGCAGTAATTGAATTTCGGTCTCGATTTTGGTCGGCATTAAATTCAATATCAGAATTTGCAACGGTCGGATATCCTGATGCGTTGCCCGTTGCCCTTTCATAACAAAAATATTTTCGTTTTCCAGCGTCTCGGCAGCCGGAAGATTATCCGGAATATTCACAGGCATAACTAAATCCCTTCCAATGCTTGATTCAAATCATACAAAATATCATCGATATGTTCGGTCCCGATGGAAAGCCGAACAGTATTCAACTGAATATCCTGTTCTGCCAATTCCTGAGCATTTAATTGGGCATGGGTTGTGCTGGCGGGATGAATGACCAGGCTTTTCACATCCGCTACATTCGCCAACAGAGAAAATACTTGCAAGCGATCGATAAATTGTTTGGTAGCCTTTTCATCGCCTTTGACATTGAATGTGAAAATCGAAGCACCGCCGTGAGGAAAATATTTTCGGTAAAGTTCATGGTGGGGATGATCGGGAAGGGACGGATGGTTCACACGTTCCACTTTCGGATGAGCATGCAAGAATTCGACAACCTTCAGCGCATTTTCGACATGGCGTTCCACCCTCAAGCTCAGTGTTTCCAGGCCCTGAAGGAACAACCAGGCATGCAGCGGTGCCAGCGTTGCACCCGTGTCCCGTAACAGGATCGCCCGTGCCCTGGCTACGAAAGCCGCCGGACCGGCCGCTTCGACAAAACTGATCCCGTGATAACTGGGGTTGGGTTCCGTTATTTCGGGAAATTTTCCGCTGCCGACCCAATCAAACCTGCCGCTGTCAATGATGACGCCTCCGATTGCCGTACCATGACCACCGATAAATTTTGTCGCGGAATGGACCACGATGTCCGCTCCGTATTCGATCGGCCGTACCAAATAAGGTGTGGCAAACGTATTATCCACAATCAACGGGATGCGATGAGCATGAGCGATTTCAGCCACCTTTTCGATATCAATCAATGTCGCATTGGGATTTCCGATCGTTTCGATAAAGACGGCTTTGGTATTGGGTTGTATCGCTTTCTCGAAACCGCCGGGCTCATCGGCATTTACGAAAGTTGCGGAAATTCCGTAATCCGGAAGCGTATGTTGCAAAAGATTATAAGTTCCGCCGTAAATTGTCGCTGCAGAGACAATATGGTCGCCGGCTTTTGCTAAATTCAGGAAGCTGTAAGTAACGGCGGCAGCACCTGAAGCCACAGCCAATGCAGCCGTACCGTTTTCCAAAGCGGCCATCCGCTTCTCAAATATTTCCTGCGTGGTATTGGTCATTCGTCCGTAGATATTCCCGCTCTCAGCCAGGCTGAATCGGGCGGCCGCCTGATCAGTATTTTGAAATACATAAGACGTCGTCTGATAGATCGGCACCGCTCGGGCATCCGAAGCGGGATCGGCCTGCTCCTGCCCCACATGCAATTGTTTTGTTTCGAATTTCCACTCATGTTTTACCGCCATTTTAACCTCTTTCTTTTCGATCGAAAACCTTCCCGAAAATTAATAAAAAAAGGACCTCAATAAGCGATATCGAGGTCCTTCTCATCTTCTCTGCATAGCCCTGACTAAGCGATCAGATCAAGTCACCTCGCTTCTGTACCACGGGCATGGGCATCAAATAAATTTGGTTTGTCATAGTAAAAATAAGTTTATAGTCCCTAGGTTATTTTTGTCAATCAGATTTTCCAGATCTTATGACAATTATCTTACTTTTTTCTCGATCGCCGGCAAACTGGCAGCAGCAACCGCCTGCCCAACTCTTCTTGTTTTTTCCGAAGGCAGAGATACATTGAGATTCAGATCCGGATATTCAGTCCGCAAGACTCTATTTGCCATATCCAACATGATCTCGCCCCCCTTGCCGGAAACCACCCGCCCCAGCAGAAGCACTTCATTCCCTTCATAAAACATACTGTAGAATTTCAGTGCATATCCCAAATAAACCCCGATCGATTCAAATATCTTTACAGCGCGTGGATCATTTTCCTCCATCAGCTTTTGAACCGTTTTCAGTTTTTCCGCCGGCGTTTCTTCTTCTTTCAAATCGATCCCGGCTGCGGCACACAGCTTAATGACACCGTCTTGGCTGAAGTATTTTACGCCGCAACCCTTATCTCCCGACCATTCGTCAACCATTGCATGCTCGGAAAGATCGATCGGTGAAAATGCGAATTCATTCATCCAACCCGTAATTTTGCCTTCAAGGTCCACATATCCGCCAGCCTCACTGGTTCCCATGGCAATCCCCAACACTCCGTTTTTCTGCAGGCTCATCGAACCGGCTAAGGCGGTCACATCGCCATCGTTGGCAACCACCAACGGGATATCCTCTCCGATTTCACGCGCGGCATCGATATAAATTGTACGGACCTTTTTTTTGAAATCTTCCGGCGGAACCTTCAAGAACAGCGAGGC
>DCTP01000074.1:5822-11135 GCA_002329625.1 Leptolinea sp. UBA1437 | reverse complement strand
GGGGTTCGATTGGGATCCGACGTCGGAGTCGGCAATTCGGTTTCTTGAATATTCATTTCGGACCGCTCAACCACTTGCGTCGTTATCTCCGTATTCTCAGGCAAGATTGTCTGTTGAACAGAAGCATTTGCGGTCGCTAAGACATTTGCAAAAATTTGGGTCTGATCCGGTTGGGGCGTTCGGGATGAGGAACTGTTCTGTAATGATGAGGAATTCGGAGTATTGCAACCGGTGAGGGACAAAAAAATAAGAAATAATAAAGAAGTTCGAAAAACGGTAACAAAAGAGTATTTTAATTGTCGCACGGAACCTATCCTATCCTTCACTAAGAAATTAAATCATTTTGAAATATTATAAATTATTTTCCAGTTCCAAAACTTACTTATCAAATGACAGAACTATCAATTTGAGGGACTGTTAATCTTGTGATTGCGAAATTTACATATCCGAGGGTATTTATGTGATTGTGAAAATCCTTTATGCTAAAATAAAACCCATGGGTGAAAAAATCGTTGCGACAAATCGAAAAGCAAAATTCGAATATTTCATATTGGAAACTTTCGAAGCCGGTATTGTTTTAAAAGGCACCGAAATAAAATCGGTTCGTGCGGGTCAAATCAGCTTAGCCGATGCGTATGTTCAAATCAATGACGGGAAAGAAGCTTGGTTAATGAATGCTCATATCGCACCTTACGATCCCGCTAATCGTTACAATCACGATCCGCTGAGACCGAGAAAATTGTTACTTAATAAACGTGAAATCCGAAATATTTGGAACAGCATCCGGTTGAAAGGGATGACGATTATTCCGACAAAAGTGTATCTTTCGCACGGATTGGCAAAAGTGGAAATAGGAATCGCCAAAGGGAAAAAACTATACGATAAACGAGAAGCGATTGCAAAACGAGATGCGGATCGAGAGCGAGCGAGGCGTGATGAGTAAAGTTATGCGAGAGAATAAGATAAATCGTCGAGATTTTTTAAAGATTGCGACCATTTCGGGCGGAGCTTTATTGCTTCCGAAAAACGTTCACTCGTATTTTGATTTTGCGGCTCAGTTGGATACTTTTCCACAGTCCGAATTTATCGGACGAAATTGTCTAAGTGGGATAATGAACTTTCGGGTTAGACCGGAAGCGGATGCCGAAATCAATAAAAGCGTATATGAAGATTTCCTTTTCCCGATATACCGGGAAGTTGTGGGAGAAGCACCGGCAGGAACATATAATGCCACTTGGTTTGAAACTCCCTATGGGTATGTTTATTCTCCGGGTGTGCAACTGGTAAAAAATGAGCCAAATATTCCGGAAACCGTTTTACCTGATTCGAGTATCGGGAAAGGATTTTGGGGAGTGGTTACAGTCCCTTATGTCAATTTGATATTCGGAAAAGATCCGGTTTCCCCATGGTATATTTCTATAAAGGATCACAATCCCAAGCTTTATTATGATCAAATATTTTGGATTGATGAAATCAAAACCGCTTCGGATGGGACTATTCTTTATCGGGCAAATGAACTTTACGGGACTTATGGCGATATTGTCTATGCGGATGCTCGGGCAATTCGAAAAATCACGGATGAAGAAGTGGCACCGATTCATCCCGAAGTAGAAAACAAACGAATTTATGTGAACCTGACTTATCAGACATTAACGTGCTATGAGAACGATGTGGAAGTTTATTTCTGCCGTATTTCTTCGGGAGCTATGTATACAAATGAAGGGGTGCTTACGGATAGATATGCCACACCTACCGGAAATCATCATCCCTGGAGAAAATCGATTTCGTTACACATGTCCGGCAGTTTGACTGGTTCTGGTTGGGATACACCCGGTGTACCTTGGAATGTCATATTTGCAACCGGCGGCGCTTCAATCCACGGTGTTTTTTGGCATAACGCGTTTGGAACTCCGCGATCGCACGGGTGTGTTAATGCAAAACCGGACGATGCGAAATGGATCTGGCGATGGGTAAAACCGGAAGTTGGTTTGGATCCTGGCGATATTACTGTATCCGGAGACGTGGGGACTTTAATTGAGGTCAAAAACTGATGGATATAAACTCCCGAACTTTCTTATTGATTTTTCGGAAAAACAATGGGAACAGATAAGTTATCCTTGCTTTTTAAACGCTTCTATATCTTGATCTTTGCTTTCGCTTTTTCTCTTTATACCGGTTTGGCGTTTCTGGCACCAGTATTAATGCATTATGATTTGATCCTTCCGGGAAAGTTGATATATAAGTTTTTCGGTTTTTTTTGTCATCAACTTCCCTACCGATCTTTTTTTCTGTTCGGTGAGCAGCCATTTTATCCGCTTGCATCGGCGAATATGGGTCGCGGCATCATCACTTTTGAAGAAGCAACCCAAAATGCGAAGATGGATTTTATTGATTTGAAATCTTTCGTCGGGAATCCGCAGATGGGTTATAAGGTTGCTCTATGCCAACGGGATGTTGCCATTTATCTTGCCATTGTTCTTTTCTGCTTTGTTTTTTTGATTTCAAACTATCATATTCCCAGATTGCATTGGATCCCATGGATTATTATCGGATTGGTTCCGATCGGATTAGACGGCTTTTCACAATTGTTTGCTGCGATCAATCCAGCTGTTTTCCCCGCCAGAGAAAGCACGCCTATTTTGCGTGTAATCACCGGTGCGATGTTTGGGTTCAATACGGCGTGGTTTTTATTTCCTTATTTGGATAAAAAATTAAAAGAGGATGAAGCATGACCTTAGTTAAGGAATCGAACGGGTTACGATATTATCAGTTTGAAGAATTCGCAAAATTGGGAGTTAAGCACGGTTTCTTTACCCGATTGGGAGGAGTCAGCCCAGTTCCTTTTCATTCTCTCAATATGGCTACAACGGTCGGCGATAGCAATGAAAATGTCCTTGAAAATTTGAACCGAATGTTTCAAGTTTTTAATCTTGATCTTGCCACACGTTATGATGGGTGGCAGGTTCACAGTTCCACAACGATCTGCGTGAAGTCATCAAGAGATGTTCGAACCCGAACCATTCGCGGGGATGCACTATTGACCGATAACCCGGAGGTCACACTGGTTATGCGTTTTGGCGATTGTGTCCCCGTTATTTTAATTGATCCGATATTTCGTGTAGCTGGTATCTATCATGCGGGCTGGAAAGGAACCGTTAAGAAAATCGGAAAAAATGTGGTGGAAAATATGGTCAAAGTCTACGGATGCGATCCGCAAAATATGATAGCGGGAATAGGTCCGTCAATCGGACCGGATCATTTTGTCGTTCAGCAAGATGTTTCCGACCAATTTATTAAAGCATTTCCCAAAGACTTGGATAAAATTCAAATACGGGCAGGAGATGAGGTCCGTTACAACTTGTGGGAAGCCAATGAATTAACTTTATCGGATGCGGGTGTAAAAACGATAAAAAGGATGGATATTTGTACGGTATGTCATAAAGATGAATGGTTTTCACATCGAGGAGATCATGGAAAAACGGGGCGATTCGGCGTATTAATTTCGATGGCCGGGATGGAATTATGACAGAGAACAACAAAGAACAAATTCGAAACAACTTGTCGGAAATACAACAAAAAATTGATCAGGCTGCCGCTAAAAGCGGTAGAAGATCCTCGGAAATTTCTCTGATGGCTGTGACAAAGAAAAAATCGGCGGAGGTGATTCGATGCCTGATTGATTAAATATTCGATATTTCGGCGAAAATTATCCGGATGAAACTCTCGGGAAGATAGAAGCATTTAAAGAAACGGAACATGCAATCCGTCTTTGTATGATCGGTCATTTACAGAGTCGAAAAATTAATATTGTCGCGGAACATTTTGATGAATACCATTCTCTGGATCGCTTGAAAACCGCTGTTCGATTAAATCAAATTTTAAAAATGATTAATAAAACCATGCCGGTTTTTCTGGAAATAAACATAGGGAACGAAGACAGCAAATCCGGTTGGAACTCTGAAAACGGAAAACTGTCCGATCAATTATTAAAAGACTTAGAAGTCATCCAAACTCTCTCTCAACTAAAGGTTGACGGATTGATGGCACTTCCTCCGATTTCGGAAAATCCTGAAGAGAGTCGTCCTTATTTTGTACGATTGCGGTATATGCTTGAAAAATTGAATGATAATTATGGCTATTCGTTGCATCATCTTTCAATGGGAACCAGCATTGATTATCCGATTGCGATAGAAGAAGGGGCAACATTTGTCCGGATCGGAACTGCATTGACAGGCCCTAGGATATAATACTTCAAATAAGAGGGAAATAAATGAGTAATTTTTTTGTAATTTTAGTTTCGACTTTTGTAAATATCATGTCGATATTGTTATTAATCTATGTAGTAATTTCCTGGTTTGTACCCCCTTATAATGAATTTCGAATGAAATTAGATCAATTGATGAATCAATTCTTGGATCCCATTCGGCGAATTATGCCTACTATCGGAATGTTTGATTTCAGCCCCATCATATTAATGCTTTTATTGCAATTTTTTGAGTCTATCGTAAAAATTATCTTCTGAATAAATGGAAACAAAAAAGAGCTGCACTTATTTGCTGAAGAGTGCAGCTCTTTTTTCGATGAAAATAATGTTATAAATCAGCAAGTAAATAAGCCATAATCCCTTTTTGGGCATGCAAACGATTGTGAGCTTGCGGAATAACACGGGAATGAGGACCATCTTGAACTTCATCGGTGATTTCCTGTCCGCGGTGAGAAGGTAAACAATGCATCACAATGACATCTTTAGGCGCGGCATCTACTAATTTTTGATTGACTTGATAAGGAATAAAGGCTTTCTTTCTTTCTTCGGCCTCCGATTCCTGCCCCATACTGATCCAAGTGTCGGTATAAATAACCTGTGCATTTTTCACAATTTCATATGGATCATTGGAAAAAACAAGCCTGCTTCCGCTTAGTTTTGCGAATCCCTTTGCGGCTGAAATAGCCTCTTCTGGCATATCATATCCCTTGGGATTAGCGATTGAAAAGTTTGCCCCTAATTTTGTCGCTATGTCCATTAATGAAACGGCTACGTTATTTCCGTCGCCGATAAATGCGATATTGATCCCTTTCAATTTACCGAATTCTTCAATTATGGTTAACGCATCGGCCATTGCCTGGCAAGGATGGTTATAATCGGACAGCCCATTAATAACCGGAATACCGGAAAATTCGGCTAATTCAATTAAATGTTGGTGTTGGAATACCCGTGCCATAATTGCGTCGACATATCCCGCTAAAACCATAGCTACATCTTTTACCGCCTCTCGTTTCCCAAGGCCGACCTCATCCGGTGAAAGATAAAATGCA
>DCTP01000074.1:0-5807 GCA_002329625.1 Leptolinea sp. UBA1437 | reverse complement strand
GCCATACTTTTTCCTTTTAAAATCGGCTTGTTTCCTCCCTCTTTTAATTCCTTTTTCAATGCTTGTGCGACGTCTAATATATGAATTAATTCGGATTCTGAGAAATCAGCGATCGATAAAAAGTCTTTTTTCTTCATTTATTCTCCTCGGTATAAATGTTTTTTGATTCCAACCCATATTTTTTAATTGCTTTGTCTGTAACCATGTCCAATACTTTAAAAATTCCAGTTCCGAGAATATGTGCGGCTTTATAAGTTAATTGAGTATCTCGGTCCGGGATAATTTGGTATTGATTTTTCATAACTCCCCGATAAATTTTATCCGCTACGAAATCCGCTGAAAGCGGTTTAATTGTCCCGCTGACCTCTTTGGTTATGGCCGGCTTAAACTGATTTTCGTAAGCAAGTTGCGGAGTATCCGTATCTGGTGGAAAAACGATTGAAGTTTGGATATTAAACGGCTTTAATTCACAACGAAGCGTTTCCATTAATCCGCGAATTGCGTATTTTGATCCGCTATAAGCCGAATATCCCCAGATGGCAATAAAAGATGAAGCGGAGCCCATCGCAATAATATGCCCCGACCTTCTGGCTTTCATCCTCGGAATGATAATTTGAAAAAGGTTTACTGCGGCAAAATAATTTGTATCCATCATCCAATGAAACTGCTCGATCGTTATATCCTCAAAAAGAGCGGGATAAACAACTCCGGCGGAATGCATTGCATAATCCGGCGTTCCTAAACGATTCAGTATGGGAACCAATTTATTTCTTAATTCCTCATAATTTCTCATGTCGACGGATAATGTTTCAACATACTGATCATTCGAAACCGCTTCTCGGAGGATCAATTCTCTTGCATTTGTCAACTTTTCTTCATCTCGTGCCAGAATTAAAAAAGAGGCACCTTCTCTTGCCATCCTTTTAGCGGTTGCGAGACCGATNNCAATCAATGACCACAGGATGAACAATTTCCGCCGGAGCAGGATGAACAACCTGACGAGGAGGAATTTTCCGATGAACCTTGGCTGTAAAATTTTGAAATTAATCGTTTCGTGTTATTGCTGCCGCATTTCTGACATTTTGCGGGATCATTCACTTTAGCAATATCCCGGATTAGCTCAAATTTTGTATTACAATCTTGACAGTAATATTCATAAATCGGCATAATTTGATCTCCTTTCTGAGTATCTGAAAATAAATCCGCTTTTTGTTCAATCTTTAAATAAATATTCTCGCGAAGTTATTATAAGACTAAATCTTTTGGTCGATTTATTGTTGTGCCAATTCGGATGTTTTTTCGGCGAGATGCCGGATCGATAATCGTTCTTTCCCTTTGATATATGTTTCGAGTAAATCACCGATCGGGTCGGACCATTTTTTGGGGACATCNNGATTTGGCAAGCAGTTTCATGGATTCAGAAAAATCTCCATTCCCGTACCACAGCGAGTATAAATCAGCCGCCATATTTGGATAAGAATGAATCCAGTTATAGCGGATAAAATGGGGTTCAATTCTTCCGCGTGCAATATCCGGGTCTTCTTCCGTTCTAAGAATATCCAAAACGATCAGATATTTTTCAACATACTCGCTTTTTGCCGGAAGGTATTTGAGAGTCTCTTGAATAATGTCTCGCGGATTTTCCATTTCAAATGACAAAGCTGTCATAACCGCTGCAGCAATTTCTCCATAGACACCGTTGTTTGAATGGGAAACGACCGCATCGGTGAATGCCAATCGTGCCGCTTCGATCGGCCAGGCAGGGGCTAACATCCCGCATATCATTCCTCGCATTTGGGCACCGATCCAATCCGAATAAAAGTTTAAAAATCGGCCGGATTCGGGCGGGAAAATCCCCATATTCAGATTTCGAATCGCGATCCATTCCGCTGACCAACCGAACTGAATTTGTTTAATCCATTCAAGTCCGACTTGCTGAGAAGTTACGTATCTACCGTTCTTTGCAAAAGCATCCAAGAAAGCAAGTTCATAGACTACATCATCATTTGTCGTTTCCGGAGTCGTTATATAGGAATCAACTTCTCCGTAAATTAATTCGATTTGTGATCCGATATACCCTTCGATCGCTGTCCCGAATGAGCCTCCGGCTAACTGTCCTATCCATCCTTGATAAATTTTATTTTTAAATGTATTTTTCCATTCGGGGCGAGATAAAGAATCTTGGTTGCTGACAGGCATCGCTCGATAGATTTCTTCNNGATAGGCATCGCCCGATAGATTTCTTCCCAAGACATTGGATATTCATGTTGATGATAAGGGTGGTCAGCGATTTTCGGTGCATTATTTAAGGCATTTAATAATTTTGCGGTTAAAACTCGTAAATTATCGATATCACCGATTTCGAATAATTTAATCCCTTCTGGGATTAAATTTTCTGCCGCAGATACATCATACCCTTGATTACTTAATGCTTGGGTCATTTCAAGATAAGGAATTTCGGGTGCCAAAGAACCCGGTACATTGGATTTCCAAAATTTCTTGATCAACTCATCCCCATAGGGAACCGTCATATCCGATTTATACCAGTGAGATTCATTCTTTCTTCTGTCCTTAGGGACGGCGTTATCGCGAATTTCGCGTTCCATTTCCCAAGCTTTCATAACTTAACCTCCATTTTTTTCTTATTATTAATAGAATAGAAAAATAGTGCCGCAAGCGTTGCAATATACGGCAACATTGAAGTGAATTGCGATGGGAAAATATGCTGCAAATACAAACCCAGTCCGTCGGCAAGACCGAAAAGGAGAGAAACCAAAGCGATTCCGATCGGATTGCCCGATACTAATATAACGGCAGCGAGTGAAATCCATCCGCGCCCCGCAGACATATTTTCGCTGAATAATGTTACATATCCCAAAGAAAGGTAAGTCCCCGCGAAACCGCATAAAACGGCACATAGTAATAATGAAACCGTTTTAATCTTATCGGAAGAAACACCACTGGTATCCAAACAGATCCGATTATATCCTGCGGCTCTTAAGCGAAGCCCAAACTGAGTTTTAAATACAAAATAATTTACCAGCAGGGTTGCTATGAATGCAATCCAGACAATAAGATTTTGATCGCTGATAATATCTCCGATAAACGGTATTTTTTCTATGAAAGGAAGTTTAATTTTCGGAACAGAGTAAATTCCCGGATCGGTAAAAGCACCTTTCACTTTAAAAATCTGACGAAGCAGATAGGTCGTCAAGCCGACGGAAAACATATTTAGACCGACACCCGTTACGAATTCATCCACTTTCAAGACGACTGAAAACAGAATAAAGATGCCGGCAATCAGCAAAGCACCCAAAATACCGAAAAGCATGCCGATGAGCCAATTCCCAAAATAATAGGATCCCAATACGGCAAAAAAAGCGCCGCTGAGCATCATCCCTTCCATTGCAATATTAAATATCCCGGCATAATAGGTCAGCGCGCCTCCCAAAGCCGATAAGAGGATTGGCGTTGCCGCTGAAATCATTCCATTAATCAATCCGATAAAAATCGTCATGCAGACCTCTCTTTCAGTTTTCGCTTAGTCATTATTTTTGAAAGCAGCAATGTAAAATACCCTCTGCTGGCGACAACAACCAAAACAATGACCGCTTGCAAAACCGTAATTAATTCACTCGGTACTTGTGTGATTAATTCCATTCCGAGCGCACCCGTTTGCAAAATGGAGAAGAAGATACCGTATATCAATGTTGCGACAATACCGTTATTGGCGACCATAGAAACCATAATTCCATCCCAAGCGTAATTGGCTCCCAATCCTTTGATAAATCGATGAGGACCTGCCATAATAATTAAACCGCCGGCCAATCCGGCTAACGCACCGGTTAATAGCATTACATGCATATAGTTTTTTTCGATCTCAACACCGCCAAGGCGTGCAAAAAGGCTGTTTTTACCGGAAATGCGCCATTCATATCCGTTAGTAGTCCGATAAAAGATAAACCATATAATGATGAAAACGATTAATGTCACAAGAAAATTCGTATTAAAGTCACCGATTTCAGGCATCCAGCCGTTTTTTATAATTCGCGGCGTTTGAGGGTGGTTGGCATTTTTTTCAAAAAACGGATAGGTGATCGCCCAATATGTAAAAAAGTCCGCAATCATATTCATCATCAATGTCGTAATATATTCGTCCATGTTGAACAACCGTTTGAGCAAACCCGCAATCCCCGACCAAAGTGCTCCCCCTACCATGGCTAACACCAACAAAAAAGGAATCATTAATACTGAAGGAAGATCGACATAAAGACCGCCGACAGTTGCAAATAAGGCACCCATCAACAATTGCCCGGGTTGTCCGAGATTTACCGGACCGGAAGCAAAGGCAACCGAAGCAGATAATCCGGTCAGAATCAGAGGGACCGAATTTTTCAAAACTGTCATAAAGGAATACGTATTTCCGAGAGAATAACCGAAAAGAGCTTCATATGTTTCCAAGGGGTTATATCCCTGAAAGATCATGACGACAGCTCCCAATAAGAATGCAATCAGAATACCGGCAAGATTGATTAGAATATTCCGAAGATTATGCGCCATGAGCGGCTCCTTCCAACATTAGATATCCGACTTCGTTAATATTGGTTTCATTTGTAATCAAGTTTGCGACAATTTGTCCACGGTGCAAGACCAGAATGCGGTCTGTTATTCTAAACAATTCTTCGAGATCCGATGAAAGGAGTAATATTGCTCGATTCTCTTTGCTCATCCTTATTATCTGTTGATGAACATATTCAATCGAACCGACATCGAGGCCGCGAGTCGGTTGGTCAAGCAAAATAAAGGGTGCGGAAAGAAGTAGTTCTCTTCCTAAGATGACTTTCTGTTGGTTTCCACCCGATAATGATTTCATTTCATCTTCGATAGAATGGAGTTGGATATCGAATTTTTCCTGGATTTCATAAGCAAATTCCGTCGATTTTCTATCATTTAATATATGTCCGTGACGTGTAAATTCGGGGTTCAGTTTATAGTGGGTCATAATAAGATTTTCTTTGATGGACGCATTCAGACATGAGCCCATCAAGGCTCGATCTTGCGGAACAAATGCCATATATTTTCTGCGTTCCAAAATAGAAGCCTTTGTTAAATTCACTCCATTTATCAGAAGATGTCCCTGATCCGGCGTCGCCAATCCCGTTATGACTTCAACCAATTCGAGCTGACCGTTTCCTTCCACTCCAGCGATTCCGACTATTTCGCCGGCTTTAACCTCGATGTTGACATCATCCAAAAGTTTCTTTTTATTGGGAGATTGTAAACGGATATTTTGCAAACTAAATATTAATTTTCCTGGACGGACTGTTTCTTTAATAGACTCAAAAACAACTTCGCGTCCCACCATCATTTCCGCCAGTAAAGATTCCGATGTTTGACTCGCTGGAATCGTAGCTACTTTTTTCCCTTTGCGCAGAACAGAGATCCGATCGCTGAGTTCGAGAACTTCATCCAAATGATGGGAAATAAAAGCGATCGTGTGGCCGTTATTTCGAAGCCTGCGAAGTTCATCGAACAATTGTGGAATTTCCTGAGGAGTTAATACTGCAGTCGGTTCATCCAAAATCAAAAAAGTGACGTCCCGATAGAGGAGTTTCAGTATTTCGACTTTTTGTCTGGCAGCGACAGAAAGATCTTCAACTTTCGCATCCGGGTCCAAATTAAATTGAAATTCATCGATACGATCTTGAACTTGTTTTCGTGCGAGATCACGATGGATACGATTCAATTTATCGAGCGGTTCCATTCCCAATATTACATTTTCCCAGACGGTATATTGCGGAATTAAC
>DCTP01000083.1 GCA_002329625.1 Leptolinea sp. UBA1437 | reverse complement strand
GCCGCTGCGTAATCAAAAGACAAGTCGCTCGCACGAATACCGAAGGTCTCGCTTTCTTTTCGCAGTGTTCTCACCAACTCGGCATTCTTGAGCAAAGATTTTGAGGGAATGCATCCGACATTCAGGCAGACTCCTCCCAAACTGTCTTTCTCAATAATGGCGGTTTTCAGTCCGAGTTCAGAACCGCGAATTGCGGCGATGTATCCTCCGGGGCCGGCACCGATAACGATCAGATCATATGTATTCATTTGATTTTGTCCTTTGCTAATCTTTTTTTAATATGGCATCAAATACCCGGAATCGGGATCTCATGGGTATGATTATAATAATTTTGCCGTAAATATGAGATTTTGGCGATTCAAGACGACATAATTCACTTTTATTACCACCTTAATTGTAATTTTCTCCGATTCTGTTCGTTATAATTTAGAATAAATTATTAAGAGAAGAGAACCGGCATGGATATCGATTTAACCATTTTGCAAGCTTTTGAATCAATTCGAACTCCGGCGCTTGACGCCTTTTTTTTACTTGTCACACAGTTTGGAGAAGCAGTCATTCTGATTCCGGCATTGTGCATTATTTACTGGTGTTTCAACAAAAAGCAGGCTTTTTTTCTGGCGCTTAATTTTTTTTCGGCTCTCATTCTCAACCATATTTTAAAGATCACTTTCTGTATCGAACGCCCATGGCTGCGGTGGCAGGGGGAAATAGCGCCGGTGGCAAAAGCAAAAATCACAGCTACCGGCTATTCATTTCCCAGCGGTCACGTTGCCACGGCAACGAGTGCCTATGGCGGAATCGCACTTTGGTATCAAAAAAATAAAAAGATTCGGATTGCGGCAATCGTTTTGATTCTCGTGGTCGGTCTGTCACGAATTTATTTAGGTGTTCATACCCCCTCGGATGTTTTGGCTTCATTTCTTGTCGGATTAATTCTTCTTTTCCTGAATTTAAGGATTTTTAATCGGATCGACGCCAACCCGAAGGATGATAAAAAATTTTTGTTGATTTCGCTTTTTGTCCTGATTCTCGGGCTTATCTATACGTTTTATAAATCTCATTGGAATCCATCGACGGAAATCTTATGGCTGGACGGTATCGTAACAATCGGGACCGCTGCCGGAGTTTTGATTGGCTGGTATTGGGAAGAGCATTGGATTCATTTTCAGCCAATTCGTCAGGCGAGGCCGGCGATGATCGTTATTACCGTCGGACTGGCAGGTACTTTTCTGATCTTATCTGTTATCGGTAAATTTTTAAAAGTGATTTTCGGAATTTTATGGGGGAATTTTTTGTGTTATTTCCTGATAGGTTTCTGGATCATAGGACTCTATCCGTATCTTTTCAACAAGATATTGAATCCGGTTCCCGACGAAAAATATGTACACTGATTCCGGACTCCGTATTCGCAAAATAAAAACCCGAAAAGATGTACTCCAAATCGGTGAACTCATAGAGAATTGCTTTCATCCCTATTTGGATCCGGACGGCAGACGATTTGTTGAAAATTTGCAGCAAATCGGAAAAGAATACCACGATCATCCTCTTTTCAGTTTGTTCCGATCTTCCGGCCTGTTGCTTAAAGGATTTGTCAGCATAAATCCGGAGGGAAAAATCGACGGTGTCGTGACGCTTTTTCCCTGTAACGTCGAATATTCGTTTGGGTATTTAATTGCCAATGTCTGTGTGGCTCCGGAATCACGTCATAAAGGAATCGCAACCGCTTTGATGGCTTTTGCGCTCCGTTATGCTGAAAAACACCATGCCGATACAGTCTACCTGCAGGTCCGGGAAGAAACACCCGAAGCGGTTCGGCTTTATCGGAAATTAAATTTTACCGAAGATGCCTATCGAACGATTTGGATTCGACCGAAATCGGATATGCAATATCCGGATGAAAAGTTAATAACGTTTACGGAACCAAACGAACGGGAACGGACTGATTTCATGCATTCTTTCTATAAAGCGTATCCCGAAAAAATTCTGTGGAATTTAAATTATGTTTCGGACATTTTCGGGATGGGCGCTTTGGCAAAAATCAAGCGGCATCTTCGAAAACTGGAATCTCAGTTTTATCAAATGCAAAATGCCGATCATCAGACGATCGGTTGGGCTGCCTGGCAGAAGGCAAATTCATTTACGGATACCTTATGGTTGGTTCCGACGGAGGCCTGCAGCGAAGAAGAAATGACGGCGGCATTAAGAAAGCTGGGAGATTTATACGCGGACACGAAAGCTGTTTCGATTAATTTTGAAAAAGACAGATTTACCGAAGCATTTGAAAAGGCCGGTTTTTATAAACAGGGGAATTCTATTTGGATGAGCAAGAAACTTTGAACTGAATCGGATCGATCGAAAGATTCATATTTTGCCTTTTCTCTGCCGTCCGAATTCCTCTTTACCGAGAATTCGGACGGCAGAGATTTTCCTGAAACCTTTAAATTATTGCTTCCCGTTGTTCACTTGATCTTGTTCCGTGTCCGCTGCGGGTAAAACGAATTTATTGACACGGTCGTTTGCTGTGTCGACTACCCAGATTGCGCCTTCGCTGTCAACCGTTATTCCGGTCGGCATCGAAAAGTTATCAATATCACCGCCGCCACCGTTCCATGAGCGAAGCAGTTTTCCTTCGCGAGAGTATTGCATCACCAAATATCCTTCCGGATCCGTGACCAGAATATTTCCGTCTTTATCAAACGCAAGATAAGGTTTATTGTCCAATGATTGCGAATACCAACCGGCGATATCAAACGACCCGACAACCGCGAAGCTCGGAGCTTCACCGCCGACATCAAAAATCTGAACCCGTTGGTTCCAGGTATCCGCGACCGCCAAAAGTTGATCATGCCAGACAGCGATACCCACCGGTTCATCCAATTCCCCGACGCCCGTTCCGGCAGTCCCAAACTGCGCGATGAAAGCACCGTTCGTACTATAAAGCAAGATGCGTTTATTCCCGGTGTCGGAAATATAAATTTTTCCCATTGTATCGACAGCCAAAGCTCTCGGCCCATAGAATGTTTTATTGGGTTCGGTAGGGTCATTTGCATACCACTGCAACAGAAACTCACCTTTCGAACCGAATTTCATAATTCGATGATTCCAGGTATCCGCCACAAAAACTTCACCTTCGGGACTGATGGCGATTCCCCACGGCTGATTAAAACCGCCTTGCTCCTTTGCGTCCCACATTCCCAAATATTCGCCGCTTGGGGAGAAATATTGGACGCGTTGGTTATCCGAATCCAAAACATAAATCGTACCGTCTTGAGCGACGGCGACATTTCTGGGGTTATTGAATTGTCCCGGGCCGGTTCCTTCAGAACCGATAGATAAAACCGGATCCAGTTGGGTGAACTTATCGTCCTCGGTAACATTTCCCTCTTCTTCTGTGGTCGAGCTTGACAGAAGAGCGGTATCACCGAGTTGATACATTTTCTTTAATAAATCTTTTCGCATATATACAACCATCCGTGCAGATGGGTCCCAGTTATCGGGTCTGAAGGTGTTTTTACCGGTCACTTGCGCATATTGGGTGTAGTCCCTGTTCAGCCAGATATCAAAAAGCGCGGAACGCATTTGAGGGTTGCTAAGGCCTTTCCAAATTCGATCCCAAGTCAGATTATAGTAATCCTGATTTGGCCACCACAGGCGGATTGTCTCAAATCGATAGTATTCATCTCGGACAATCGGAATCAAACGGCTATCTTTGGAAGTATTGGCGATAATTATGTCGTAATTTCGCAGTTCACGCGTTGGGTTTTCTTCGCCGAAATAATATTTATTGGGATAATCCCGAAAATACCACCAATAAGGATACAGTGCATCGTTATCGTATGCCACTTTTATGGATTTTCCCTCTCCGGTTCGCGCTCCGATTTCCTCGATTTGCCTCAAAACAATTTTCGGACCGGGTGCGGCATGGGCATAAACCAGCAGTTCATTGGCATAATCGTAATGGATAAATGACGCCGTATAAGCGGTTCTCGCTTCGAGAATGCAAAGCAATGCGATGAAATAAATAACGAAGGACGTCAGAATATCTTTACCGCTCCACCCTTTCCATGCTTTGATCAACACAAAAAGAACGAGCAGAAAAGCTATCGCCGAAAAAATGAACTGATTTGTGGTCTTTAATTGATCCAATGTTTTCCCGGCGAAAGCCGGATTCGGTCCGAATAACGATGAGAGGAGCCCGCTCAATGCAAAGGTTCCGCAAATTAAAGCTGCCAAGGCAATCAGACCTTTTGCGGAAGCGATTTTCTGCCAAGGAGCTTTTTCCAACAAGAAGCCGATTCCCCAAGCAGCGGCAAGCGACAGAGGAAGGGTGATATGAACCGTGAGCCACGGCATTTTTTCACCTGCAAAAGAATAAGCCACCAACGCAGTCAGTCCCCAGAAAAGGAATAATAGGAATGACGGGGCTTGATGTAAGACGGTTGATTGTCTTTGGTTGCTGCTTAGTCCGTCGATTTCCGTTATTCTTTCAATGGGTTCATTGTCTTCGATTTCGAAATGCAGCGATTCCAAATTATCGATGAAATCGATGCTCAGAGTCTGATGTAAATCAATATTCTCATCATCTCCGAGAGAATCTGCCCTTATTCCATCCGTTTCCGAAACTAGAGCGGCATTATTCGTTTCTGGCAGTTCTTTTGCTTCCGTCAGTTCATAAAGATTATCAGTGGGTATTGCCCAAAATAACCGATGCTTGACAGCGAAGAAAATCCCTAAAATACTACCTGCAACCGCGACATATTCGTAAATCGGAATCAAAACCGCCGCATAATAGTAAAGGGGTTGACTGCCTCTTTGAACATCTTGTTGTGTCAGCCAATATCCTAACGAACCGACCATTCCGGTAAAAAAGCCGTGACCGTTGGAAAACAGAGTCGTATAGAATGTGATAAAAATCAAATAAAAAGCGATCAATGATTTCAGAAAAACGTTCCGATTCCACCAAATCCCGATCAGGAAAGAAATAACAAAAAGAACGATCATTACGATTCCCGTGTGGATAATACCCGCGGAGGAATAATCCAGCGGATCCCAGCCCAGCATCCGGACCGGAAAAGCGGTTAATAACGGCAGAATTAAGGCACCGATGAAAACGATTAAGTTAAAAGCGGGCGACTTACGGATGATTTGCCAACCGAATTGACGAATGACGGAAATGATATCGATAATCACGAGCAAAGCGCCGGTCGCCAGAAGCCCCATCCCGAGATATTGTCGGAAATCGGCGCCGGATTCCGGTGAAACATATTTCAGTAGCAGAAGGCCGACCGCGCCGATTAATGCTCCGAAAAGCAATAAAGCGAAAGCAATCGTTCTTTTTCGGATCTCTTCCCAGGGAAAATTCCAAACATCATAAAGAAAAACGAAACCGCAGAACAACAATAGTTGGGCTGTATAAATATAGGCAACTTCCTTTGTTGTAAACTGAAGCGCCGTGACCACTACCAATAAATAGAGAGAAAAATTATCTCGCTTGGAAAAGTACCGTAAAATTCCGTAGAATGTTAAGACCGCAAAGAGTTCGATAAAAGCTTCGTTGCGGGTGTAGCGACCGTAATAGAGCAAGAAAGGAGAAATCAAAAATAAAAATCCTCCTATCAACGATCCGATTCGTCCCAGATATTTCCGAAAACCGAACAGGACAAAAATAACCGCTGCGATACTGAAAACAGCGGCCGGTACTCTGGAGGAAAAGTCATTGTCACCCAACAAAAAATAGGATAACGCCACCAGGTGAAATTGGAGCGGCCCGTGGGTAATGGGATCATGAACGTAACCGTTACCGGAATATAAACTGTAGGAAGGAACCACATGATTGACTTCATCATGAGACATGACTCGGTTTCCGAGAATTGCAAAACGGCTGATTATTGTAAAAAAGATAATCAATGCGATGATCAGTTTTTCTCTTGAGAATGCGGGAAATGCATTTAAAACCGGTCGATCCAACCATTGTTTTTGAGTTTGTTCAGTTTCTTCCATAAATTTCAAAACCTTTCAAGTTTTGTCTGATTTTTTCCGCCGGAAAGAACAGATTGAATTTTTCATTTGACTATCGGTGATTATAGCTTAACCGTTTTCCTATTTCGGCTGCTCCGGATTGAAAAACTGATAGACCGCACGCGATATTTGAGAAGCCATGATATTTGTGGGATCAAAGACAAGCTGATCCGGATGATAGAAGAACATTGTCAGAATATAGGTAGCGTTAGGTGTGTAGACGATTCCCGCATCACTGATACTGTGGATCAATCCGTCATTTTCAAGGATCCACCCATGCTTATGGGCGATTTTGGTGCCTTCCGGCACACCCGCTTCAAGTAACACGGCCGTTTTGTTTGCCGATAACATATCCAGCATTTTGATGCATTCTTCCTGTTTGATCGCATCTCCGAAGACGGCTTTCAGGGCTCCTCCGTTGAAATTCGCACATTGATAAATGTCATCCAACGACTGGGATATTTCCGCAGGAGTCGTCTGATTATAGACATCTGGGGATGTATTTACATCCGTACGGGAGTTTGCAGGCGTTTCATATCTGGCGAGCAAAGAGGCACCCGGATAGAAGAAGCCTCCCAAAAAAGTGTTTTTATATCCTAATTTTTGCAGATCTTCCGTAAAAGAAATCGGTGCCAAAGTGCCGCCGATCGATTCCAGCAAACGATCGGCAGGGGTATTTTCCGAAATTTCGATCATCAGTTTCAAATCATCTTCCGTTGTTTTACCCAAAGGTTCGTCGCGGTAGAGATAGACATAAGTCATAATCGGAATCTTAATGGTGCTGGCTGCGGTAAAAGCGATATCGGGCGGTATTTGCTCGCCTTTTGAAAGCGCAAAGCTGAGCTCATCTCTGGTATTCAGATCGAGCAAATAAAATTCAGCCACGCCGTTGAATTGATTTTTCACCAGAATCTGACGGATTAAATATTGTAAATTTTGGAAAGAAGCCCGAGCCGGCATCGTACGGTTGTAAGGCAAATTAACGCTTCGATTTGTCGGGGACATGAGTGCCTCCGTGATCAACGTAACAGAACGTTCGATATCCAATTCGCGCCCCGGGATTCCTTCCGTAAATTGAGCGCTGCCCGGATCGGGGATCGGTTCTTTTGCTGGCTGATCGTAGCGAGGGACGATTTCATTTTCCAAATAAGCAATCAAACGTTCCTTGGAAACCGTTGCCGAAAGAGGGACCGGTTCGGGAGCCGGAAGTGTATTCCAAAGATAGCTCCAGAATCCCGACCAAAAGCTCTGTGTGATCCGTTGTAAGTCGGCCGCTGCCAACATGGTCTCCAGATTAATTTGAAAACCCACCGAAGACGGGCGAACCTGTATTAAAGAATTCCCGTAGATCAGTTCGATGGGGATACCATAAGCCTGAACCAAACGTTCCCCTGCTTCCGATGAGTTCAGTCCGCCGACCGGCACACCGCCGATAGTCAAGCCGGGAGGAAATGAGGAACGCATTCGACTGTATCTGATTAATTGAAAACTGGTCAGCAGGACCGCGATGAAGATTAATGCCAGAGAGGTCCATCGCAGAATGCTTAACGTATTTCTTCGCCTTCTCATACAGACAATTTTACCAGCAGTAAATTGATTCGGTTTTCTTTAAGGTTAAAGATGATTTCTCGAGATATTGATCAATAAATCATGGTTTTTTCGGTAAAATTTGCAGCTTCGGCTTGCTCATGTTAAACTAAAATGTTACGGTTGTTATGATAACGGATGACAATCGGACGAAAGGCGGGAAGTGTTTGTGGAATCGGCGATATTGACGGAAGTTCCGTCGGAAGGGTTACGAAACCCGGCGACGGTGGACTTGATGAGTTTGGAATTGAAGGCATTTTTGGGGATTGTCTTCGTAATCCTAATTTTCTTTATTGTGAAGATTATTCATGATCTGCGAAGTTATCGATATCGATGAAATCTTATGGCAGTCCGAACTCCCTGCCTCTTCGGGTTATAACAGAGACTACAGAAAATGACGAGACCTATGGAACATTTCTTTGAGACAATAAAAAAACAACGGGAGCCTGTTGTTGAATCGATCGAGGGCGAACCGTATTTACTGGTCGGATTGGGAAACCCGGGGCGTGAATATCGTGAATCGCGTCATAATTTCGGTTTTATGGTGATCGATCAAATTGCGGAAACGCTTCGGACGGAATTCAAGAAAAGCCAGATGAAAGCTTTGATTTCCATTCAAGCTTATGAAGGGAAAAAAGTAATTTTAGCAAAGCCGCAAACGTATATGAATTGTTCGGGTCAGGCAGTCATCCCGTTACTGAACTATTACAAAATTCCCAAGGAACATTTACTCGTTATTCACGATGATATGGATCTACCATTTGGAACCTTACGAATGCGGCCAGGAGGCGGTTCCGGGGGACAAAAAGGCTTGGAATCGATCATTCAACTTTTGGGGACTCAGGATTTTGCTCGCTTACGCTGTGGCATCGGTCATCCGCCAGGCCAAATGGATGTGACAGATTATGTGTTAAATCGGTTTTCGAAAGAGGAATCGAAACTCTTGCCGTCTGTTTTGGAGAATGCGACCAAAGCAGCGCTTTCTTTTGTATCCGTCGGAATTCAGGAAGCGATGACCCGATTCAACGGGGTTGTGGAAGGATAAAGCAGGTTGTTGGATCAAATTAAGAGACTCCCCGGTTGGGAAAACTATCTGGAACTATTCAAACGAAAGGATCGGAAAACCGATATCAATTCTTCCGGTCTTATTCGGGCTGCCCGTTACCCGGTGGCGGCTGCGGTTTATCGGGAGTTAAACCGACCGGTTCTTTATATAACGGATAAGCCGTCGCATGCAACTCTGGCGTTCGACGAATTCGGTTTTTGGCTCGGGGAAGGTTCATTAATGTTGTTCCCGGCACCCGATCCGTTATTTTATGAACAGGGAAATTGGGATCCGGCCACCCGTTCTTCGCGCTTGAAAACACTAATAACACTCGCTGAGCGCGCGATTCCGTCGGCTTCCGCACCTTCGAATATTCCGTTTATCGTGACATCGGTCCGTGGATTGATGACAAGAACCATGGAAAAAAGGAACTTCGTTAAATCCATTCGGACACTGCGAACCAATCAACAGATTACACAGGAAGAACTGGTCCGTCTTTGGGTTCAAATCGGTTATGAACCGGTCGAAACCGTTGTGGAAGTCGGTAAATTTGCAAGACGCGGCGGCTTGCTGGATATTTGGCCTCCGGATTCGGCTTTTCCCGTTCGGATTGATTTTTTCGGGGATGAAATCGATACCATTCGGACTTTTGATCCGGCTACACAGCGGAATCTTTCCTCACTGGAACGTATTCAAATCGGTCCGGCACGGGAATTCTTGTTTTCTGAGATTCCTGAAAATCCTTATTTTTCTTCCCGCCCCGATGAGTTTTTGATTCCGTTGCTTCATCCGCAGCCTTCCTGCCTGATGGATTACTTACCGGAAAATACGCTAATACTGGCGGATGATTGGATTCGTATTCAAACACTGGCGGAAGACATCGAAGAGCAAGCCGAAAAACTTCGAAACCAGAGTATTGTTGAGAATATTCTTCCCGCCGATTTTCCGACTCCCTATGTCAGCTTTTCCGAAATTCGCGATCTGTTGGATTCTTTTCAATGGCACAATCTCTCCCGTGGCGAAGAAGGTAGCAATCTTCCGATCGGAGAAAAGTTTATACCGGAAGAACGCTTCGGCGGTAAAGTAAACGGATTTATCGATTTTTTGCTTGAAAAGACGTTCAACAATGAGAAAGTTTTCGTTGTCAGCCGCCAACAACAACGACTGAAATCCTTATGGGATAACCTGGGTGCCGAAGCGGAAATATCGGAAAAACCGATCATCCTTTCCGGAACAATCAGTGAGGGTTTTAAATTTACAAACCGAGAAGGACAGGTTGTCCACTTTTTGACGGATAGCGAAATTTTCGGTTGGGAACGACCGATCCCCCGAAAAGTTCAACAGAAGATGGTTGATGTTCCCGAACAATATTTCGCGGATTTAAAGCCGGGAGATTATGTCGTCCATATCGACTATGGAATCGGGCGGTATTCCGGACTGGTCAGCCGATCCATTGACGGCGTCGCCAAAGAGTTTTTATGCATCGAATATGCTCAGGGAGATCAACTGTTTGTGCCAGTTCATCAAGCCGATCGGTTGACAAACTATATCGGTCCCGATGGACGGGTGCCTGAATTGACCCGATTGGGAACGCAGGAATGGCTGAGCGTTAAACAGCATGTCAGTGAAAAAGTAGTGGAAGTGGCTGAAGATTTGTTGGACTTGTATGCCAAACGACAGGTCACACCGGGTTATGCATTTTCGCCAGATACCACCTGGCAGATGGATATGGAAGGGTCTTTCCCCTATATTGAAACCGAAGATCAAAGGCGGGCTATCCGTCAGGTAAAAGAAGACATGGAACGGCCGCGGCCGATGGATCGTTTGATTTGCGGGGATGTCGGTTTCGGGAAGACGGAAGTTGCCTTGAGAGCAGCTTTCAAAGCCGCCTGTGACGGAAAACAGGTGGCGGTAATGGTTCCGACGACGGTTTTAGCTCAACAACACTATGATACCTTCAAGCAACGATTTGCCTCTTATCCGGTCAACGTGGAAATGCTTTCCCGCTTTCGAACGCAGAAAGAACAAGATCAAATTTTAAGGAAGTTGGCTGAAGGGGAAATTGATGTGGTGATCGGAACTCATCGTTTGGTTTCGTCGGATGTGAAATTCAAAGATTTGGGTCTGATTATTATCGATGAGGAACAGCGTTTTGGCGTGGCACAAAAAGAGTACCTAAAAAAAATGCGGACAGAAGTCGATGTATTAACGATGACCGCTACGCCGATTCCCAGAACGCTTTATATGGCATTGACAGGAGCCCGCGACATCTCCAGTATCAACACGCCTCCTGATGAACGGGTGCCGATCGTTACACATGTCGGACCCTATTCAGATAAACTGGTTCGGCAAGCGATTATGCGGGAAATGGATCGGGACGGACAGGTATTTTATGTTCATAACCGTGTTCAATCCATTTATGCAATTGCAAAACACCTACAGGAGTTGGTTCCGGAAGCCCGAATCGGAATTGGTCACGGACAATTACCAGAGAAAGAGTTGTCCGAGGTGATGGAATCTTTCTACAACCGGGAAATCGATGTGTTGTTGAGTACATCGATTATTGAATCTGGCTTGGATGTCCCCAATGCAAACACTTTGATTGTCGATCGGGCGGATACCTTGGGTTTAGCTCAACTTTATCAGATCCGAGGCCGAGTGGGCAGAAGCTCCCAACGCGCGTATGCGTATTTTTTTCAGCAACGCGGCAGCCATCCAACGGAAGAAGGATTGGAGCGATTGGAAGTAATTGCCGAAAACACCCAATTAGGCGCGGGCTTTTCGATTGCGATGCGTGATTTGGAGATGCGCGGGGCGGGAGAAATACTTGGGAATAAACAACATGGTTCAATTGCTGCGGTCGGATTCAATTTGTATACCCGCCTGTTAGCACAAGCTGTAAAAAAAGTCAAAGAAGATAAAGGGCTTTCGATATCAGATGAAGAAATCGGCATCACTAAAGATATGGCGGTTTTATTTAACCCGATCACAGTAGAACTGCCGATGGATATCGGGATACCGGAAGGATATATTCCCGAGCAAAAGACACGGATTAAACTGTATCGGCGGATTGCGTCTATTCATGAGGAAGAAAAGCTAATCGGCTTGAAAGATGAATTTCAAGAGCGTTTTGGGCCGATGCCCGAGATCGTACGAAATCTTTTCTTTCAGATTCTCATAAAAATAAAAGCCGAAAAAATCGGTTTGTCCGCCGTAGTAAAAGAGGGAAATAGCATTGTATTGCGTTTTTCATCCTTTGCCACCGAGATGGAAAGAGGTCCGTTACCGGAAGTCGGAGGAGGGATCCGACCAGGGAAAAATGCTTATTGGCTGACGTTGATGAATTTCCAATCGGACGAATGGCGAAACGACCTGTTGGTCGCTATGGAATTGGTCGAGGATCGCTTGGCTCAACAAAAGATTCGCTCGAAAGACTTCCGGGAACCAGTAGAAAAATCCGGCGTAACGAGTTTTTTGGATGTTGAAAAAAGTCCTTGACATAAAAGGGAAAACACATATAATAAGACGTTGCG
>DCTP01000151.1:3769-4109 GCA_002329625.1 Leptolinea sp. UBA1437 | reverse complement strand
TTGGTTCAGACTATTGAAAATAATAATCTGATCCGGAAATATTTATGTAACAATAAGGAAAATATGGCGCTAGCTGTTATTTTATTTGCACTTACATACATTCTTCTTTTGGCACTTCCGAAATATCGAGCCTATGTGGCGTTGGTTTCCGCCATTCTTTTCATCGGCACCGGCATCATCTCTCCCATCAAAGCTGTCCAGGGGATTGATTGGAATGTGCTCATGATGATTACCGGTACGATGGGTACGGTTTATCTTTTTTGCCAATCCCGAATGCCCGAAAAAATGGCAGATGTTGTTTTAGAGAGAATGCCGGATGTCAAATGGGTCATTGTCAGTT
>DCTP01000151.1:0-3707 GCA_002329625.1 Leptolinea sp. UBA1437 | reverse complement strand
ATTGCCGTTTCTTCAAACCTTCAAGGGGCGGCGACTCTCGTCGGGGATACCACGGCGATTATGATGGGCAGTCAAGCCGGTATGGATTTTATTGATTTCTTCTTTTTCCATGGGCGACCCAGCATGTTTTGGTTCACCGAAGTCGGAGCAGTTGTTTCCGCACTCATTTTGCTCTGGCAATTTCGGAATAAAAACGAAAAAGTCACCGATGTGTTGAATACCGAAGTGAATGATTACGTGCCTTCGATTCTGTTATTCGGGACGGTATTATTGCTGATCGTCGCCTCGTTCATAAATCCCAAGCCGAAAATAACCAATGGCTTGATTTGCATGAGCATTATGTTAATCGGCATCGTTTTCGAAGGAATTAAAAATCATGGATTAGCCGATTCTTTCCGAGAAACTTTTGAAGCGATAGATTTTTTCACATTGTTGCTGCTGGCAAGTCTCTTTATGGTGATTGCGGGTATTAAGGAAGCCGGTATAGTCGACAGCTTGGCATCACTATTTGTAAAATTATCTGGAAACAGTTTGATTCTTATTTATTCTCTGATTTTGTGGGGTTCCGTATTGATTTCCGCGTTCATCGATAACATCCCGTATGTGGCAACAATGCTTCCCGTTGTAGCGGGGATCGCTTCTTATATGCAAATAGATCCCACTCTCCTTTATTTCGGGCTGCTTTCCGGCGCTACACTGGGCGGTAATTTGACACCTATCGGCGCATCAGCGAATATTACCGGGATCGGGATTCTACGAAAAAACGGTTATGAACCGTCCACCCGAGATTTCATGAAAATCAGCATCCCTTTTACTTTATCGGCAGTCACTTCAGCGTATATTCTGATTTGGGTTTTCTGGAGCTGATATCGGATAGTTTTTCGCCACTTTTATTGAAGAATCGAAACCTTTGGAAAAGTTCAGTCAGCGCTGTTTTCCTCTGAGAGGTTTTCGATGAAATCAGGTATCGTGAAAAGATTCTTCAATCATTTTTCTTTTTTTACTTTCCGGACAGGCTGTTTTGATTCGTTGAAAAATTCATCGCAGGAAGAATGATATACTTTGGCATGACAATTTCAAATGGATCTTTCAAGAAATTGAAGGAGCATTTCGGCGGTGGCATAAAAAATACGATCTTTCAATAAAATACAGAAATCGTTTTTATGAAAAATATCTTCAAAAAAATCACCAGATTTCGCTTCTCTGAAGCATATACACCGTGGCTCATTCTCGCAGCCTGTATCCTGGCTTATGGCTTGATGATTCCATGGATCGGCTTTTACTGGGATGATCTCCCTTTTACCTGGATCTACCATACGTTCGGCTCCGCGGGATTAGCAAAGTATTTTGCAACCAAACGGCCGGCTTTAGGTCAGATCTATCAGATAACAATGCCGATAATCGGGACAACCCCTTGGAAATGGCAGGTTTTCGGCCTTTTTTGGAGATGGATCAGTGCTGTGACTCTCTGGGCATTTCTGCGATCGGTCTGGCCGAATAAACGTTTTTTGGCAATTTGCACCGCATTTCTTTTTGCGGTCTACCCGGGTTTTGATCAAACTTATATCCCGATCGCTTTTTCTCATTATTTTCTGACGGAAAGTTTGTTCTTTTTATCTCTTTGGCTTACCGTTCTTGCCACGCGTTTGTATTTGAAAAAAGGACGAGACCCCCGTTTCTTTATTTTTCTCGGATTGAGTTTAATCCTATCTGTAATTAACCTCATTACCACAGAATATTTTTTCCTTTTGGAATTGGTACGTCCTTTCTTCATTTGGGTGGTTTTATCCCAACAACCGGACCACTCACATGCTTTCAAGCGGATTATCCGATTCGAAATTCCTTATTTTTTCATATTTTTATGTGTGTGCATCTGGCGATTATTTTTCTTCGAATATCAAACCTATAATTATTCCCCGGTTCTTTGGGAAAGCTTCAAGTCAGACCCGCCGAATACCGTCATAACCCTTTTCAAAACCGTCATTCATGATATTTGGCTGGTAAGCGCTCAAGCTTGGGCGAAAGCGTTTCGCATTCCAAATGTCGTTGATTTGGGAAGGAACAATTGGCTACGCTACTGGTTGATCGTGATCGGATCTTTCCTTCTTTATCTCTTCTTTTTTTATAAATCGAATGAGAAAAACACTCCTGATGTTCCGATAGAAAATTCAAACCGCGACCGTTCGGCGCTTCAAGCGATGGGAATCGGATTGTTTGCTATTTTCATAGCCGGCTGGCCTTATTGGGGGACCGATCTCCCGATTGCTTTGGGTTTTCCAAACAGCCGTTTCACGTTGTCATTCATGCCCGGTGTCAGTTTGTTTATTGCCGGCATGATCAACTTATGGCATCGATATCCGATCAAAATTATCTTAACGAGTCTATTAATCGCTTTCGGGATCGGGTTGCAATTCCAAATCTCTCTAGATTATCGAGTCGATTGGAATAATCATAAACGCATGATTTGGCAAATGACATGGCGAATTCCGGCTCTCACTCAACACACCGCCATCCTGGGCAATTATGAGCCGCCGATGCATTACAGTGATAACTCGTTGAGCGCGGAATTAAATTCGATTTACGCGCCGGAAAATAAATCCGATGAAATGTCTTATATGTATTATTTCCCGGAATTGCGTGAAAAAACCTATCTGGCGAATTTCGAACCGAACCGGCCGATTACGCACGATTATTTGGTCGCGACTTTTCACGGAAACACATCGCAAGTCGTCGCCGTTTATTTTCATCCCCGTTTTTGTTTCCGCATTTTGGACGCCGATCTGGATCCCATTAATCCGCTCCTGCCTGAGGATGTCCGTAAAGCCGCCAGTTTGTCCTCAACAAATTGGATTGAAACCCTTCCCGAAAATCAATCCGCACATCCGGATCAATCTGTTTATGGTCAGGAACCGGATCGAGGAAATTGGTGTTATGCATTTGAACGTGCCGATCTAGCTCACCAAGAAGGAAATTATACTCAGGCAGCTGAAATAATTCGATCCGCAATCGATTCCGATGTTTCACCTCGTACACCTTCCGAATGGCTGATGCCGATCGAAGTTTTTGCTCAAACCGGTGATTGGCAGCGAGCCTCAGACCTGACCAATCGGGCATTGGTCCCCACCTACGAAGAGCAACCATCTNNTTTTGCCGGTAATTTGTCGATTATGGCAGCGAATTGATCAAAATACGGAAGCCAGTGAAGAAAAAACCCAAACTATCGATCGGATAAAAAAAGAAACGGGTTGTCAATTCGAATCGTTCGTTCCAAAATAACTTCCCCAAAAATATTTCTTATTAAACGTTAATATTGCTTTCCGTAAGCATCCTGCCAAAAATCAGTGAACCGCTGATAAAATAATAAAGTCTGTTTTTCCAAAATGAAAATGGGAGATAGGTTTTATGAGTTTAAACGCAGACAGCCTAATCCAACAATTACAGCTTGAACCCCATGCCGAAGGCGGTTGGTTCAGGCGCATCTGGCTTTCGAACACCTTTATTCCGGCTGAATCTCTTCCTCAAGATTACGGTGGCGATCGAAACAGCGCCAGTATTATCTACTACTTATTACGCAGCGAAGAATGCTCGGTTTGGCATCGTCTGAAGTCACCGGAAACCTGGCTTTGGCTATGCGGCGGTACATTGGAAATCACACTGGGAGGAACTCGGGAACAGCCCATAAAGGATCAAACTTTTTTATTAACGCC
>DCTP01000055.1:9396-18108 GCA_002329625.1 Leptolinea sp. UBA1437 | reverse complement strand
CGCATCTTTCCGATGGAAATACTTATGAGGGTTGACGCGGATGTCCACGTAAAGATCTCCGCTGGGTCCGTTGTTATCACCCGGTTGGCCTTCCCCCGACAATCGAATGCGTGTGCCTGTATCCACTCCGGCGGGGATAGATACCACCTTTTTTACGGTTTTCCGTTCGAGACCGCGTCCGTGGCATTGCGTGCAGGGGGTGCTGATGATCTCTCCCCGTCCGTTACAGGTGGGGCAGGTTGAAACCTGTACCATAGAACCGAACATGGTTTGACGATTTGTTTTAATTTCACCGGTACCGTTACAGGTGTAACATCGTTGGGGCGAAGTCCCCGGTTCGGCTCCCGTTCCGTGACAGCGCGAACACTTTTCATCGCGGGAAAATTGAACTTCTTTATCGACTCCGAAGCATGCTTCTTCAAATTTCAAAGTGATGGTCGTCTGCAGATCCGCCCCCCTTCGCGGGGCATTGCGTTGGCGCGATGAATATTGTGTGGAACCGAAGCCGCCAAATCCTCCGAATCCGAAAAGATCACTGAGGATATCGGAAAGATCAACCTGAGTATAATCGAATCCGTTCCCTACGCCGCTGACGCCGGCTTTCCCATATCGATCGTATGCAGCTCGTTTATCCGGGTCGGAAAGGACCTGATAAGCTTCGTTGATCTCTTTGAATGTTTCCTCCGCCCCGGGGTCTTTGTTAATGTCCGGATGATATTTTCTTGCGAGGTTTCGGAAAGCTGTTTTTAATTCATCAGAGTTGGCATTTCTGCCGACTCCCAAGACTTCATAATAATCTCGATCTTTTACCATTAATTTACCACTTCTCGATCATAAAAACTTCCCGGTAAAAACCGGGGATGACGGAACAACAAATCGCTGTACCGTATCCTTATTATTATAAAGGTTCGCGGTACAGCGATTATTCTTTTTACCGAACTAAGTGATTACATACTACGGAATTCACCGTCAACAACATCATCATTCCCGTCATTCCCTGTCGGAGGGTTTTGACCTGATGCACCGCTGCCTTGATCCGATTGAGACTGTCCGGCACCGGGTTGCTGTTGCTGATACATGATGTTTCCGATGTCTTGAATCATCTTGTTCAATTCATCCGTCATCCGTTTCATCGTATCGAAATCCGTTCCGTTGAGGATATTCTTCAATTCACCGGCTTTCGATTGGATGTTGGACTTCATATCGGCTGGGATTTTATCCCCGTTTTCCTCCAACAACTTTTCAGCTGTATAGACGGCGTTATCCGCATTGTTTTTGATCTCGATGCCTTCCTTGCGTTTTCGGTCTTCTTCCGCATGGATCTCGGCTTCCTTACGCATTCGCTCCACTTCGGCTTCGGTCAGTCCGGATGACGCGCTAATCGTAATATTCTGGCTGCGGTTGGTAGCCTTATCCACCGCCGTCACTTTCAAAATACCGTTTGCATCGATATCAAAGGTGACTTCAATTTGCGGAACGCCGCGTCGAGCCGGCGGAATTCCGTCCAAGATNNTCGCCTTGCAGGACGTGAATTTCGACGGAAGTTTGTGAGTCTGCTGCAGTCGAGTAGATCTGAGTCTTTTTCGCCGGAATGGTAGTATTCCGCTCGATCATCGGTGTGGCAACTCCACCCATCGTTTCGACCGACAGGGTCAGAGGTGTCACGTCCAACAACAGAATATCGTTCACTTCTCCGCCGAGGACTCCGGCTTGAATGGCCGCACCGACCGCCACCACTTCATCCGGGTTCACGCTCTTGTTCGGTTCCTTACCGAATTCACGTTTTACCGCTTCCTGGACCGCCGGCATACGGGTCATACCGCCAACCAAAACGACTTCATTGATATCGCTGGTCTTCAGATTCGCATCCCGTAATGCGTTGCGGACAGGTTCCAAACTCCGTGCGATCAGATCGGAAGTTAATTGCTCAACCTTTGCACGTGTCAAGGTCATCACCAGGTGTTTCGGACCGGTGGCATCGGCTGTAATATACGGTAAGTTGATTTCCGTCTGCATCGTCGATGAGAGTTCGATTTTTGCTTTCTCAGCCGCTTCCTTCAACCGTTGCAGCGCTTGCCGATCCTGGCGCAAGTCCATGTTGTTTGCTTTCTTGAATTCATCGATCAGATAATCCATAATACGCTGATCGAAGTCATCGCCGCCTAAGAAGGTATCCCCCGATGTAGACCGTACCTGGAATACACCGTCCCCCACATCCAGGATGGAGATATCGAATGTACCGCCACCCAAGTCATAAACTGCAATCAATTCATTGGTTTTCTTATCCAAGCCGTAAGCCAGTGAAGACGCAGTCGGTTCATTAATGATTCTCAGCACTTCCAAGCCGGCGATTTTTCCGGCGTCTTTGGTTGCATTCCGCTGACTGTCATTAAAATAAGCGGGAACCGTAATAACCGCCTGAGTAATTTTTTCGCCCAAATATGCTTCGGCGTCAGCTTTCATTTTTGCCAAAATCATGGCTGAAATTTCCGGTGCCGAATATTCTTTCCCGTCCAACACCACTCTCACATCTCCGTTGGGTGCTTTTGTAACTTTGTACGGAATTCGGCTTAAAGTCTTTTGGACTTCCGGATCGTCGTATTTTCGTCCCATGAACCGTTTGATTGAGAAAATCGTGTTTTCCGGATTGGTTATTGCCTGGTTACGGGCAACACGTCCCACCAATCGTTCATGATTCTTATTGACAGCAACAACCGACGGGCAAATTCGTTCTCCCTCTGCGGTCGGAATTACTGTCGGCTCGCCACCGACCATGACAGCCATAACTGAGTTTGTAGTTCCTAAGTCAATACCTATAATTTTTCCCATATTTATTCTCCTATTTCGCTACGCGTACCAGAGCGGGTCTGATGACGCGGTCTCCTAACATATATCCATTTTGTAATACTTCAATAATTTTTCCCGATTCAACATTCGGGTCTTCTTCGTGCGAAATTGCCTGATGATATCTCGGATCGAATTCTTGCCCTTCCGCCTCGATTTTCTTCAATCCTTCGTTTTGATTGATTGATTCGAATTTTCGCAGAATCAGTTCGATCCCTCGGATCCAATTGGTCGGATCCTCTCCCTCTTCGGGTTTATTTCGCATAGCTAATTCCAAATCATCTAAGATGACCAAGTATTTTTTCAGCAGTTCAGCTTTATAGTTTTGCTGTAAGATCTCCTGCTCACGGTCAATCCTTTTTTTATAATTTATAAAATCTGCGCGCTCTCTTTGCCAACTCTCCAGATTCTCCTTTTCTTTTTGCTGAGAACGATGAAGCTTTTCCTTCATCTCATCCACTTCGGCTTTAGAAAGGACGAGCACTTCTTCGCAGCCGTCGGATGCTGAAAAATCAGGGTTTTTTTCAACTTCAACGTTTTTATCGTTGATTTCAGTATTTTCAGCACGCTCATCTTTTTCCGGAATTTCTCTGTTATCTTTTTGATCTCTACTCTTTTTCGCCATATCTATTCCCTGTATTTTTTTTATTCTATCCGCTTGAATAGGTTTTTTTTATCCGAGCGATTCCGAAACAAGATCGCTGAGCAATCCAGCAATAAATCGAACCGTCGGGATGTTTCGGCTGTACGGCATACGCATTGGTCCGATCACACCTACCGTACCGGTCAATGTGTCCGGTAATCCGTATCTCGCTAATACCATTGAACAGTTTCTCAAATTTGCCAACAACCCTTCTCCGCCGATCAGTACCTGAACACCGCCGATCTTCTGATCCCATGTCGTTCTCGAAAGAAAGCTCTGCAGGGCAGGTCTTTCTTCCAGAATTTTCAACGCTCGGCGCGCATCTTCCGATTCCGAAAATTCCGGTTCGGCTAAGACGTTACTGATACCGTCGGTATAGACTTCTCCGGCTTTCATTGCATCTGTTTCGTACATCGCATTTAATACATTTTTCAAAATCAGCTCCATTAAAGGGTCTCTTGACTTCTCAATTTGACTTTCCTTGCGAATTTGCTCGGTAGTCATGCCTTTATATCGCTGATTAATTTCATTCGCAATCACAGTCAATTCATTTTGCGATGTTTGCTCATCAAGCGTTATGAATCGCTGTTGCATTTGGCCGCCGTCCAAAACGAGCACTAACAGGATCTGCTTCCCTGTGATTCCGATCACAGCAACGTGCTTCAATCCGTTCCGAACCGGCATCGGGGCAGAGACGACCGAAATCGCTTTGGACTGCACCGCGAGAATCGATGCCGCCAGTTTCATCCATCCGTCTATTCCCTGTTCCTGCTGGGTTTGGAAAAACTGATGTTCGATCATCCTTCGATTCTCTTCGGATAATTCTTGCGTTTGCATCAGCGTTCCGACAAAATATCGGTACCCTTTTTCGGTCGGCACTCTTCCGGCTGAGGTGTGCGGTTGACGTAAAAAGTTCATTTCCGTCAGAGCAGCCAATTCGTTTCGGACCGTGGCGGGGCTGAAATCCAACCGGAATTTTTCGACAAGTCTCTTAGAACCCACGGGTTTCGCGGTTTTTGTGTAGTCATGGACTACCAAACTAAGAATTAATTTTTGCCTTTCCGTCAAAGTTTCCATTTTCGCCCCGTTAGCACTCTTGCGATTAGAGTGCTAATCAAACCTACAGTATAATACCACGCCAAAAAATGACCGTCAAGCATTTATGAAGTTTTCTAACGAAAGGTTAACAAATATTTAAAAAGGGATTTCGAATCAAATTCTCCAGAAAACGGTCCCCTCGGGCAGGTCTTCGGGTTCGATTATTCCTCTGGTATCCAAGATAACTACCGGTTTTCTCATTTCATTGATCCATTCAAGCGGATTAAAATCCTTCGAAATTTTGTTGAGAATGAGAAGCGCATCTGCGGAAGTTACAGCTTCTCTAAAGGAATCGACTTTAAAAGGATGGCGGGTGGCGACGTTTTTGTCATAAGCGGCTACCTTGGCACCGGATCGGATCAGTAAATTGCAGATCATTACAGCCGGACTCAGCCGATCATCCGGTGAAAAATCTTTCATGGCGAGTCCCGCTACCGCGATTTTTGCCCCCGCGATCGATTTGCCAGCAGCTTGCAAGAGTTCTTCGGTTTTATCCGCGAAAAATTGCGGTAAGCGATCATTTTGCTGTCTCGCCAATTTCAACAAAGGCAATTCGATTCCTAATTCATCGGCTTTGACGTTGAGATAGTGGAAGGCATTCGGAATGCAGTAACCGCCCACCCCGGGTCCGGGAGTCAACAAATTGACCCGCTTGTGTGTATTGGCTAATCGGATGATTTCCATGATATCCATTCCGGCTGCTTCGGCAAATCGGGCAAATTCCTGAACTATGGCTATATTTGCGTCCCTCTGCAGATTTTCCAGTACTTTTGATGTTTCTACCGCCATGACGGAATCAGAGCGGATGATATCGGCTTTACTGATCATGCGGATGATTGCCGAAGCTTTATCAAAACTTTTTTCATCCGGAGCGCCGATCAGAGTCGGCATCGTCTCAAATTCTTCAAAAGCTTTCCCTTCCGCAATTCGTTCGGGAACATAAGCAAAAAAGAAATCAACCCCGGCTTTCATTCCGGATTTTTCCTCAAATATCGGCTTGCAAAAATTCTCTGTGGTACCGGGAATGACTGTGCTGCGAATAAGGATCAGACTGCCTTTTTGAAGGTTTTCTCCGATCGTGTTGCAGGCGGCTTCAAAGTACTCGTAAACAGGAACACCCGATTCGATCGGTATCCCGACCGTTAAAACGATTACTTCCGATCGCCTGACAGCCTCGGCTCCGTTNNTGATAGGTTTCCGTTTGTGCGGTGATTCCTTTTTTCAGATTGGAACAAACATCAGGGTCGCTATCGACGCCAATGACATGACACCCGTGAAGAGCAAAACTGAGTGCCAAAGGAAGCCCCACATATCCTTGTCCGATAACAGCAATCCTGTTAATTGTCATAAGTTTTCACATCCTTTAAAGACTTGAATTCATTTAGAGAGCCAAACCCATCAGCGGGACAATCATCTCTTGATCCGAAAGACCACCGTGTCTCGAATAGAGTTTATCCGGACGATTCGGCCACCAAAAATAAGCGTATCCGCGGGCTATGGCGACCCATTCACCAATCCGATTATCCAGATCGGGATGGAAAGCAGCGGTTCCAAATATACCGTCCGCAATCAGCTCCTGCCCGCTAACCAGGTAGAAATCATCCGGCCAAGTTTCTTCGATATAATTTCGGATCGCTGTTTCTTTGCCGGATTTCGGATAAAAATAGGTCAGCCGGTTTTCTCCACAAGGCATAATCATCAGATTATGCATCAGTTCCGGATGATTTTTAATATCCCGGTTAGGATCCGGTGTATTTTCGATATGGCCGTGGTCTGCGGTGACCAGAACCAATGTCTTTCCGAAGTTTCCTCGGGACANNGGACAAAGCTTGGACCGTTCTCGCTAGACCATCGAAAAAGGATCCCAGGTCGATGAAAATTCGATTGTCGTTCATCCCCATCAAATGATTATACGTATCGAGATCATTCCAATAAACGGAGTCAAAAGTAACTTTTTCGCGATCCGCTTCCAACAGTTCTTTGACATTTTCCCATAAATCACCGAATCGCCTGTACGGAACGACGGAAACTCCGGCCATTTGCGCCCGAGTCAGATTGGAATGGGCGAGGGCGATCGGCATATGAGAGCGGCTGATGATTCCCCCTCCCATCAGATGATTTCCCAATGTCGGAACGGGAAGAATGGCTTCCGGAAGAATACCGGCATCCCCGATTAATCCGGGTTTGGAGCCGATCGACGAAGGGGAGTATTGGAGAAAATTGACGACCATTCCGAGGCTGCACATCCAAGTCTCATATCCGACCAATCCATGAGTGCCGCCCGAAACGCCTGTCCAGAGAGAGGTTAACGCTGCGGCGGTGGCACTCGGGACAATACTGGTCAGCAACTTTTCGATTCCGTATTTCGATATCAACTGCAGCCATGAGTTATCTGCCAAACGATCACGGATCTTTTCCATCTGATAAGCGCCCAGACCGTCGACTATGACCAGGATGACATGCCGAAAGCGATCCCCATAGATTTCTCCAAAGGATAAAGGTGGGAGCATTCCAGTGTTTTCGGATCCCAACCAATTGCAAATACTTGCCGGTAAATTCGCAACGGAATATCCTTCATAAATCGGTAATGACATCTGTTTGTCGAGATATGGGCGTTCGGGTATCTTTCCCTTTATCTCGGAATAAGCATCTTTATAAAAGTCATACATGTTTTTTGCCATTTTTCTCAATCATTTTAATCGAAAAAAATGAATTTTTTTATCAGAGCGAATGGGTGACAAATAAATATGACGATAAAACAGCGTCATGTTCGAGAAACGATGCGCTGAAAATCAGAACAGTTATAATAAAACCAGTCAAATTCACAAACAGGTCCTGAAAATGGGGGCGGTTAAAAATGGATCAAAAAAATAAGCGAATTATTTCTCTGGTAATTTTAGCGGTTCTTATCCTTTATTTCGGATTGAAACTTTACCGATCTCCATTGGATACCTATACGTGGACGGAACTCCTGATCAACTATGCCGCCGGCTTTATCCGCAGAGGATTGATCGGACGAATTGGTTACCTTGTTTCTCCCTATATATCCGTGAAATTTTTTCTTTCGGCTCTGATCACAATTTGTTATCTGCTTCATTTGATCGTGTATCTGCGAATCACTCGCAAGATCAATTTTCAAGATTGGCTTTTATTCACTTTCTCACCAACAGCATTCTTATTCCCGATCTACAATTTTGATGCTTACGGACGGAAAGATGTTTTCTTGGTTTTGATTTTTATGATTGTTTTTTTGATGGTCTTAAAGAAAGTGAAATGGTCGATTTTAGTTCCGTCAACTCTGATATTCTACGAAATCGGTGTATTAATTCATGAATATGCTTTATTTTATTTTCCATTTGTCGTTATATTGATATTCATTGTTTATAATAATCGTCCGAAACGGGACTTATATCTGTTTTCGATTCTTTCATTGGCGTTTCTTTTGGGAAATCTGGGTTGGCTTTATGCTTTATCCAGACGGTATTACAACCTGGACTTGATTCCGCAATCTTGGGAAGGATTAATCGAAGACTACCATCTGACGATTCAAACCGGTGCGTTCGGTTGGTTGGGAGTACCTTTGAAGGAGGGTTTGCAGCCTGTCTTTGACAAATTGAGTTATCCGCAGACCTTTTTCTCTTACCTTGCCGGTATGGCTCTTTCTGCGATCCCGATGGTCTTATTGAATGCTCGCTATCATATCCTGAATAAGGTATCGGAATTTTTGAAAGACCGTAAGGGGTTACTCATTTTCTCTGTGATTCTGCTGCTTTCCACCATGATGATTTTTATTTTCAGTTCTGATTGGGGGCGATTAACTTATTTGTACGGTTTTAATATCTATCTGAGTTTCGTCGTGCTTAAAGAACACTTTTCTTGCGAAGATTCGATCGCAGGAAGCACCGTTTTATCCGACTATCAAACCGTTCAATGGATCGCCTTCCTTATTTTGTTTACGGGAACATGGTTTCTGAAAATGTATGTCGATGGCGGAAATATTGCCTTACAGCAAGGTTTGATTTTTAAAATTTTCGATTGGATTTCGATATAACCTCTTATTTTTATTGTTTTCCATGATTCATGATAAAATAAAAACCGTTCAATTGCCCCCATCGTCTAGCGGCCTA
>DCTP01000055.1:7195-9360 GCA_002329625.1 Leptolinea sp. UBA1437 | reverse complement strand
CAAATAAAAGAGGTAAATTTGAAAGACATTTTTGTCTTAAAACGATGAAATTATGTCGGTATAAGACCTTTATCGCCCCATAATAAACAGTCGGAAAAATTTTAACCTTAAATTTTTTGGCTGCTCCCTTGTTTGAATGCATATTTCATGCTAAAATTATCTACACTATATAAAGGGATTTCGGATAGATAAAATACCATATATAGTGATTTATTAAGCGGTTAACAATCTGCAAAAATATTTTAAGGTTATTTTTATTTCGGAAAGCAGGTATTCTTACGATAAAAATAACCCTCTTTTTTTTGTTTTATTCGGAGAATTGAATTATCTGACCTATGAATTGCCCTTTTTGCGGAGAACCCAAAACTCGAGTAATCGATACCGATAAAGATGAAGGAAATACGGTTCATCGCCGGCGTCAATGTCCGGCATGCGGAAAGCGTTTCAACACTTATGAGCGACCGCTGCTAGGGATACCGATGGTTGTAAAAGCTGACAATTCCAGGCAGGAATTCAGCCGGGAAAAACTGCTGCGCGGGATTCGGATTGCCTGTGCAAAGCGGCCGGTTCCGGCAGAAAAAATTGAGCAGTTAGTCGATGATATTGAAAGGGAATTGCAAATGGAAGGACAAAGGGAAATATCTTCCCGGGTAATCGGTGACAAGGTGATTGCCGGTTTAAAATCGCTTGACCAGATTGCTTATGTCCGCTATGCAATTGTTTATTTGCAATTGGATGATTTACTATCCCTTCGAAAAGAAATTGACCGTCTGCTTTCAGAAAGTTGACAGGAGAAAATTGAATGGAACACGCAAAAGAAAAAGATCATCAACCCGAGAAAATTTATACACCTCCGATGCCAGAAGGATTACCTTCCATATCTCTGACGGAAAATTCCATCCAAGTGTTAACCAAGCGTTATGTCCGACGCGGAGAGAACGGGAAACCCGTTGAAACCATCGATGAGATGTTTTGGCGGGTGGCTTATCATGTGGCTCTTGCCGAAAAGAATTATGGCGGTGATGTGATCGAGACCGCGATTGCATACTATAAATTGATGGTTAATAAGTTATTTTTTCCCAATTCTCCGACATTTACAGGCGCCGGAACACCTCTCGGACAGCTAGCTGCCTGTTTTGTTTTACCGATCAGTGATGATATGGGGAAAAAATCAACGGGTATTTTCCAAACATTGAGGGATGCCGCATTAATTCAACAGACCGGCGGGGGAAACGGTTTTTCTTTTTCCAGATTACGCCCCAAAGGAACGATTGTCCGTTCCTCAGCGGGACAGGCGACCGGACCGGTTGGTTTCTTGCGGGTATATGATCACGCTTTCGGCGAAATAGCCCAAGGCGGATCGCGGCGCGGTGCAAATATGGCGGTTTTACGAATCGACCATCCGGATATCGAAGATTTTATTTGTTGTAAGACCAATGAAAATTCGATTACCAATTTCAATATTTCCGTCGGAATAACCGATGATTTTATGAAAGCGGTCGAAGAGGATGCCTCTTGGGATCTGATTTATCCCGATTTAACTTCTCCGCTGACCAAGGAGTTCGATGGAGATGTTCAGGATGCCAAAGATCAGGGTTTGCCGATAAAGGTTTATAAGACGGTGAGAGCGCGGGATTTATTTGATTTGATTGTGAATCAAGCGCATCATAACGGTGAACCGGGGGTATTGTTTATAGATCAAGCGAATCGATTTAATCCGGTTCCCAACCTTTATCGATTGGAATCCACGAATCCTTGCGGGGAGCAATGGTTAGGTCCTTATGAAAATTGTTGTTTAGGCTCGATTAATCTAGCGCAACATGTTTTAGAAGATGGCAGTGTCGACTGGGAAAAATTAGAGCAAAGCACTGTTCTTGCCACCCGATTTTTGGACGATGTAGTTGATGTAAACGCTTATGTTCCGGCTGTCCCTCAACTGAAAGAAGCGGCATTAAGGGCTCGACGGATCGGCCTTGGTATCATGGGTTTGGCGGATTTAATGTTCAATGGCGGCATACGATATGGCTCAGAAGAAGGGCAGGAATTTGCTTCCCAAGTAATGGAATTTATCCGTTACCATTCGATGAAGGAAAGCGTTCGGATAGCAAAAGAACGCGGTGCGTTTCCCGCGATTAAAGGCTCGATTTATGATCCGGATGCGATTA
>DCTP01000055.1:6628-7144 GCA_002329625.1 Leptolinea sp. UBA1437 | reverse complement strand
AATGCGGCACAAACAACAATTGCCCCGACCGGGACCATCGCGACCGTTACCGGATGTGAAGGATATGGGTGTGAACCAGCGTTCGCATTGGCTTATTTCCGTCATATGAATGACAACGGAAAAGATGTTCTTTTATCCTATGCGAGTCCCTTATTTGAGAAAGCGATGATAAAAAGCGGTTTGGATGAGAGTACTCGAAAACAATTGGTCGATAAAGTAATGGAAAAAGGATCCTGTCAGGGAATTGAAGAAATTCCCGAAGAAATTCGGCGAACTTTTGTGGTTTCCAGCGATATTACTGCTGAAGAACATATACGGATGCAAGCTTCCCTTCAGGCCTTCGTTGATAACAGCTTATCGAAAACGATTAATTTTCCAGAAGGGACCGGACCTGAAGAAATCGCAAAGGCATATATGCTAGCCTGGAAGCTTGGTTGTAAAGGGACCACTGTTTATGTAACCGGTTCTAGAGAAAAAGTCGTACTTGAAACGAAAAAAACAGCCGAAGAAAAACAG
>DCTP01000055.1:0-6566 GCA_002329625.1 Leptolinea sp. UBA1437 | reverse complement strand
TTTACCTACCGGGCTGAAACTCCTTTGGGGAAAGCATTCGTGACGATTAACGAGAACGGCGGGAATCAACCGTTTGAAGTATTTATCAATACGGCGAAAGCCGGCTCGGAAACTTCCGCAATTTCGGAAGCGATCGGCCGATTAATCTCTTATACGCTGCGAATCGCATCCCCATTGGAACCTGTCCGAAGATTACGGGATATTCAAGATCAGTTGCGTGATATCGGCGGAGGGCGAAGTTTAG
Source organism: Leptolinea sp. UBA1437 (assembly GCA_002329625.1). Taxonomy (GTDB): domain Bacteria; phylum Chloroflexota; class Anaerolineae; order Anaerolineales; family Anaerolineaceae; genus Flexilinea. The sequence continues at coordinate 6,322 of DCTP01000055.1, read as the reverse complement.
GCTTTGGCGCAAACCGGGTTCGCTCGTTGCCGGATGGGCTGGCCCAAGTGTTGGCGGAATATTTGGAAGAACGGGAAGAACGTTTACTTGAGCAGGGTACAGACGTTCAACCGAAAAAAAAGGCAAGAGAAGATTCTTCGCGACGAATGGCACCGACGCAAAATCCCATGCTGAGGATCGGTGATCTTTGTCCGGAATGCGGTCAGGCGTCCGTCATCAACGAGGAGGGCTGCAGGAAATGTTACAGTTGCGGCTACAGCGAATGCTGATCAAAGAATCGATAAATGTGATAAGAAGAGCTTCCGTTCTCAGGAAGCTTTTCTTTTTATCGCGGGTCATTGGCTTCTTCGGTGTTTATGTTCTCATGTGAAGTATGGTATCTCATTCAATCGGATGTTTTAATGTTAAAATCAAAATTCAAAAGATCAGAATATGCCTCGATATCTCATTCGTTTTATTAAATTATTCCTCGGACTTTTTCTTTTTTCAATCGGTACGGTCGTCACGATTAAAGCGAACATCGGCCTGGCTCCTTGGGATGCTTTTCATATGGGTATTTCCATACAAACCGGAATCTCTTTCGGAAAAGTTGTTATTTTGACCGGTGTCGTTTTGCTGATTGTTTCGGTCGCGATGAAAGAAAAATTCGGATTTGGTACCATCGCCAATGTACTTTTTATCGGCATATTCTGTGATTTTATTCTGTCTTTGAATATCATTCCCACTTGTGAAAGCTATTGGCTCGGAATTGTTTTTATGCTGATTGGATTATGGATCAACAGCTTCGGAATGTATTTCTATATCAACGCGGGTTTCGGCGCCGGCCCGCGCGATTCGATTATGATCGCATTGAATAAACGTTTTCCGAAAATTCCGGTAGGAGCAATCCGTGGCAGTATCGAAGGCATTGTCCTTTTTTTCGGTTGGTTAATGGGTGCAAAAGTAGGTTTGGGGACAATTTTGTCCGTCTTCGGAATCAGTTTTATTCTGCAATTTACGTTTCGATTGATGCACTTTGATGTGAAAAAAGTGAAAAGTGAAAGCGTTTTGGATACCATCCAAAATATTGCATCCATTTGAAAATGTTTCCATATTTTTGGCATTATGACAGTATCATCAAGTCATAAAATCGGGTGAAATGTGGCTGTCTAAAAATTGAAAAAAATCATTCAATCTTACTTTTTTCGTTTATTGAGACTATTCCTGGGATTATTTCTTTATGCATTGGGAACTGTAATTACGATTCAAGCCAACGTCGGTTTAGCTCCATGGGAGGCTTTTCATATGGGTTTATCGCAAAAAACCGGCATTTCATTCGGGAAAATCGTTATTCTGGTTGGTTTATTGATTGTTATGGTATCCGTTATTTTGAAAGAGAAAATCGGCTTCGGAACCGTAATGAATATGCTTTTTATCGGAACATTTTGCGATCTGATTATCGGATGGAACTTTATTCCGCGAATCGATAACTATGGCTTGGGGATCCTATTCATGTTGTTCGGCTTATTTGTAATCTGTCTCGGGTCCTATTTTTATATCGGTTCGGCTTTGGGCGCCGGTCCGCGGGATTCTCTGATGATCGGCTTAAAAAAGAAATTCAGCAGTATTCCGGTAGGGATGATCCGCGGTATGATCGAAGGAACGGTTCTGTTATTGGGTTGGCTGATGGGAGCCAAAGTGGGCCTCGGAACCGTTATCGCTGTCTTCGGAATCAGCTTTATCCTTCAATTTACCTTTAAGTGTCTCCGTTTTAATGTAGATGATTTGCATAGCGAAAGTGTTACCGAGACGGTTCGTAACCTCGGGGTAATTCGAAAGGAATCATGATAGGTAAAATTGAACGGCCGCAGGTTTTGATTCTGCGGCCGTTCGGAAATAAAAAAAGGAGATTCTATTTTTTCCTGGCATTTTTACGCATATCAAGGATAACCGCAATAATAATCACCAAACCTTCGACAATTTGCTGCCAATAAGAATGGATGCCTAAAATAGTCATTCCGTTTCTCATGACCGCGAGCACCAGTGCGCCGACTACCGCGCCCCAAACCGTGCCGATTCCACCGGAATGACTGGTTCCTCCGATCGTAGTGGAAGCGATCGCAGTTAATTCATAGCCGGCAGCCAGTCCGGGTTGTGCGGAAACCATTCTTCCGGTCGAGACAACCGCTGAAATACCCGCTAACAAGCCCATATAAGTGTAAATCAGGAAGAGCATCTTTTTGACGTTTACACCCGAGACTTCGGCTGCGTTGATATTTCCGCCGACAGCATATACCCGTTTCCCGAATCGTGTGTTATTTAAGAGCACCCAGGTGATGATAATCATGATCAGATATATAACCGCCGGCATAGGAATGCCCAAAATTTTCCCCTGTCCGATAAATTTGAATGCGGGAGTTAACGTACTGATGGGTTTTCCATCCGTGTAAATATAGGCAAATCCTCGCGCAATAGTAGTCATGCCTAATGTAGCGATGAAAGCGGGAATTCCGGTGAAAGCAATTAAACCGCCGTTGATTGCGCCGCATAAACTGCCGACCAACAATGCTGCGATTACCGGGATAATAATCGGGAGTTCTCCCATATCGGGGAAATACTTGTTAGAAGCTGTCATGCTTTGTCCTAAAGAAGCTGCGATCACAGCCGATAATCCTAAAATCGATCCGACCGAAAGATCAATCCCTTTCGAGATGATAACCAATGTCATTCCCAGAGCGAGGATCCCATAGATTGAGCTTTGGGTCAGAATGTTTAGGAAATTGTTCATGGTGCGGAAACTGGGTTTTGCGATGCTCATTAATACAATCATCAGAATCAAAACAAAAACAATTCCGTATTTCTCGAATATGTTTTGAAAAGAAAATTTATTCTTTTGCATAGATTCCTCTATATTCTTCTTTAAAATCGTTTTCCGTACCGGTTGCATAACGCATGATCACTTCTTGCGTGATATCGGGTCCGTTGTCCAAAATGGCTGTAACCCTCCCTTCATGCATGACCATAATTCGATCACTCATGCCTAAAATTTCAGGAAGTTCCGATGAGACCATTACGATGCATTTTCCATCCGCCGCAAGCATGGTAATCAACTTGTATATTTCCGCTTTTGCACCGACGTCAATTCCGCGGGTGGGTTCATCAAGAAACAGAATATCCGGTTCGGTCATCAGCCAACGAGCCATCAAAACTTTCTGCTGATTTCCTCCGCTGAGATTTTGAATTTTTTGAGTGAGGCTCGGTGTTTTTATCTGGATTTCGTTGACAAATTTCATACAACTTTCAGAGACGGCTCTTTCGTTTACAAATCCGAATTTTGTGACAAAACGGTCATAATTGGGAATCGCCATATTCACATCCACGCCCAATACGGAAAAGATACCGGTAGCACGCCGATCTTCCGTCAGGAACCCCATGCGGTTGGCAATTGCATCCCGCGGTGAATTTATTTCAACAGGTTTCCCATTAATGAGAATTTCACCTTCGGACTTCGGACGAATGCCGAAAATAGTTTCGATAACCTCTGTTCGACCGGCGCCGATCAACCCCGCAATTCCAAAAATCTCTCCGCGCCGGACTTCAAAGGAGACGTTTTTAAAGTATTTTCTATGAGAAAGATTTTTAACTTGCAAAATCGGCTCGCCGATATTTACTTTTAATTTCGGATACATTTCATCCATCGTCCGACCGATCATCATCGTTATGATTTGGTCAAGAGAAATGTTTTCGATGTTTTCGGTTCCGACATCCCGTCCGTCACGCATTACGGTGACCTTATCCGCAATTGAGATGATTTCGGACAGTCGATGGGATATATAAATGACGGATGTGCCGGATTCCTTCAGCTTGCGAATAATCTTAAATAGTTGTTCTTCTTCGTGCTCCGTCAAAGCTGAAGAGGGTTCATCCATTATGATCAATTTGGCATTGTAAGAGATGGCTTTCGCGATTTCCACCATTTGCATTTTTGCAACGGTTAGGTTTGCCATCAACGTCCGCGGATCTTCATCCAGCTCAATTTCTTTCAGCACATCCAGACTTTGTTTGTACATTTGTTTATGATCGACAAAGCCGAATTTATTGATCGGTTCTCGGCCGAGCCATAGGTTTTCCATGATAGGGCGATAAAGGATTGGAGATAATTCCTGATGTATCATGGAAATTCCCATCTGTAACGCTTGAGCTGTAGTGTAATTTTCAATTTTTTTACCGTCGAAATAGATTTCGCCTCCGTTCGGCGAATAAATCCCGATCAGGCATTTCATCAAAGTTGATTTTCCTGCGCCGTTTTCACCCACCAGTGCATGAACTTCGCCATAACCGACGTTCAAATTGACGCCTTTCAGCGCTTGTACCCCGGGGAATGACTTATCAATGTTTACCATACGTAACAGGTAATTGTCATTATCCATTGTTTTCCCCTCATTTTTTGGAATTTAAAACAAACTGATTTACAAATTGAGAAATAAACAGGGAAAAGTTCGGTTCTTTTCCCTGTTTACAGCTAATGATTCGATTTATTCAACGTAATCCTTAATATTTTCCGGTGTCACCAGAACATACGGGATCATGGTAATCGGGTCAACTTTCTCACCCTTCAGAGCAGCCAAAGCGATTTTCATCGCGCCTTCACCTTGACCTTTACCGTCTTGCAGCACAGAAGCATCGAGACGTCCTTCCAAAATTGCGGTTTTAGCATCGTCGATCAAATCGACACCCATCACAATAACATCATCCCGGCCGTTCGCTTCCAAAGCTTCCAGAGCCCCTAACGCCATTTCATCATTATTCGAAAGGATCGCATTTAATTCATCGCCAAAGGCAGTGAGCCAGTTTTCGGTGATCGTCAACCCTTGATCACGCTGCCAGTCACCGTTCTTTTCAGCTAATAATTTGTAATTCGGATATTTGCTTAAAACCTGTTTATTCCCTTCGGTTCGGGCTACTGCGGCTTCGTTGGAGAGCATTCCGACGAGAATGGCATAACCAACCGGTTTTTCGGTTCCCAGCAGTTTTACCAAATATTCAGCCTGGAAAATTCCGGCATCGATGGATTCCGAACCCACATAATAGACTCCTTCCGGAATATCTTCGGGCTTCACGCCGGCAAAAGGATTACGATTGACAAAAACCAACGGAATTTTTGCTTCGGTGGCCATATCAATGATCGGTTCGGCAGCGCTGGTATCGACCGGCACCACAATTAAAGCATCGACACCTTCGGCGATGAAAGCTTTAATTTGGTCTTGCTGTTTTAATATATCTTCGCCAGCATCGGAATAGACGTATTCAACACCGTTTTCCATCGCGTAGGCTTTGGCATAACCTTCAATGACTGTTTGAAACGTGTCATTAAAATTGTTGCAGGCATAACCGATTTTATAGGTTTCTTCTGCACCGACTGCGCTAACGAGCATACCTGTTGCTGCAATAACAATCAGGAACATCAATACAAATTTCTTCATTTTTCCCTCCTATGGTTCAAACTAAATTATTGAGAACGGCTAAAAGTAATTCAATTCTAAGCTGAAAATATAAATATGGGTTAACGTAAACGTTTACATTTTATGATTATATCAAGATTAACAGAAAAACTAATAGGTTATAAAAATAATATTTAATATGATTTACGACATGACAAATTTCTTAATTCTTTGATTTTTGATGAAAAAGAGTTCCTTTCACTTTCTGACTTTGGGCTGAAAGTTATAATCGCAATAAAGGACTGAACACTTTCAATATTTTTCGACAGATAACCATTTAGCTTTGGAATCACGTTCGATAAACAAAAAAGTTTAAGATAACGAAGGAGAATCTTATGGAAAAGTTAAAAATCGGGATTGCGGGCTTGGGGAGATTAGGAAAAATTCACGCCAAGAACTTGGCTGATCGGATTTCCGGTTGCGAATTGACAGCCGCTTGCAGCCTGTTGGAAAGCGAGTTGGAATATGCCCGTACCGAACTCGGCGTCAGGGACTGTTATTCGAATTTTCGGGAGATGTTGAAAAATGCCGATATGGATGCCGTTGCCATCGTAACCACCTCAGGCGAACATTGCAACCAATTAACGGCGGCGTTGAATATNNNGATAAGGTCTTTATGTTGGGATTTATGAGACGCTTTGATCCCTCTTATATCTATGCAAAACAAAAAATCGAAACCGGTATGATTGGAGAACCCTACTTGGTCAAAGCTACCGGTATTGATCCTCTGAAATTTATCGAAGGTTCCCTTCGTTTTGCAGGAACGAGCGGCGGCTTATTTATTGATATGGCGATCCATGATATCGATTTGATGCGGTGGTATTTGGGTGCAGAACCCAAAA
>DCTP01000141.1:11734-14208 GCA_002329625.1 Leptolinea sp. UBA1437 | reverse complement strand
ACTTTTTCCATAATTCTTCCTTCGAGTGCCTCTCACAGATTAAACCTGTTACCTTCACCCTTTTAAAGATATTTTACTCAAAGAGCTCACTGATTTTAGCCTTTTTTATATATACAGTCAAGATAAGTTTTATGATTTAATGATATTGTTTGAACAAAAAAGATGTAAAGATATTGATAAAAAAGGCATTTCGATTATATTTATTGGATCGGGTAAAACAAAATGACCGTAAAAGACAAAATCAGAGGGGGTTTTTATGACAGAACTTAAAGTTGGGATGCCGGCTCCGAATTTTACCCTGCCGGATCAGAAGGGAAAAATTCATTCTCTTTCCGATTTTCGCGGTAAAAAAGTTGTTCTATATTTTTACCCGAAAGACAATTCCGCAGGATGTACAAGGCAAGCCATTGGTTTCAGAGATTTGTATGAAGAATATATGCGTTTAGCCGTAGAAATCATCGGAATCAGCAAGGATTCGGAAAAGTCTCATCAAAAATTTATTGAAAGCCATGCGCTTCCGTTTCTTCTGCTTTCAGATCCCGAATTAAATGTTATAAAAGCTTATGATGTATGGCAAGAAAAGAACCTTTATGGCAAGGTTACTATGGGAATCGTTCGAACCACATTTATTATCGATGAAGGCGGGATAATTATTAAAATTTTTCAAAAAGCGAATGCGAATACGAATGCAAAGGAAGTTCTTGAATATCTGCAAAGTATCCGATAAAAAACCATTTGCTGCCATTGATATCCAAGTGCTTAATAATGCTTGGTCAATGAGCTGCTGGTAGCTTTAAAAATAAGCCGGGCATTATTTTTGTTTATGATTCATTTTTCATGATATAAGGAGAAATTACATGATTGAATTGATCGATAAGGAGATCATTTATTCCGAAACCTATGGTTTCGTTCAGGAAACCGACGAAAGATTAGCCGATTTTATGAAAGAGTCCGGATTAAAAGAAATATCTGAACTCCGCCGAAATACAATCGCTTACCAAATATTGGAAAAACACAATCATTCAAAAAATTCGGCACAAATGCAGTTGGTTTTTGATTCTTTAGCATCCCACGATATTACCTATGTCGGAATCATTCAGTCAGCGAGTGCTAGCGGAATGAAGGAATTTCCGGTTCCTTATACACTGACAAATTGTCATAACAGTTTGTGCGCGGTCGGCGGCACCATTAATGAAGACGATCATGTATTTGGACTTTCCGCGGCAAAAAAGTATGGAGGAATCTATGTTCCCGCCAATCTGGCTGTCATTCACCAATTTGAAAGAGAAATGATGGCAGCTTGTGGCTCAATGATCTTGGGATCGGACAGTCATACCCGATATGGTGCCTTAGGAACCTTGGGGATCGGCGAAGGCGGACCGGAACTCGTAAAACAATTGCTTCAAAAAACGTATGATATCGATGCACCAAAAGTTGTGTTGGTATATTTGGATAATAAGCCGAATCCCTGGATCGGCCCGCAGGATGTTGCGATCGCTCTGATAAAAGCGGTTTTTCCTACCGGATTTGTCAAGAATAAGATATTGGAATTCACAGGTCCTGGAATTCAGTATCTACCGATGGATTTTAGGAACGGTATAGACGTCATGACTACCGAAACAGCTTGTCTGTCATCGATCTGGAGAACCGATGAATCTGTAAAAACCTATTTCGAACTTCACGGAAGACCCGAAGCATATCGACCGCTTCATCCTGAGAATTATGCTTATTATGATTCAATGGTTCATATCGATCTGTCGAAGATTGAACCGATGATTGCATTGCCTTTCCACCCCAGCAACGGATATACCATTCGCGAGTTACTTGAAAATCCCGGTGATATCCTCCGTTCGGTAGAAACGGAATCGGAGAAAATATTCGGCAAAGCATCTATTTTGAAGCTGACCGACAAAATACATAACGGTCGAATCTTGGCAGATCAAGCGATTATTGCCGGCTGCGCGGGAGGAATGTTTGATAATTTATGTGCCGCAGCGGACATATTAGATCACGGAATCGTCGGGAATGATTATTTTTCGATGAGCGTCTATCCGGCAAGTATGCCGATTAACGCCGCTCTAACCGAAAACGGAGTCATGTTACGTTTACAAAAATCGGGTGTGGTTACAAAAATGCCGTTTTGCGGACCGTGTTTCGGAGCGGGAGATATTCCGGCAAATAACGGGTTCAGNNCGTCATACTACCCGTAATTTTCCAAACCGTGATGGATCGAAACCGGATCAGGGACAGGTGACCGGTGTAGCTCTAATGGATGCGCGTTCGATTGCAGCAACTGCCGCAAACAGCGGGTATATTACTTCGGCTGCAGATATGGATATTGAATATAAATCCTATCCCTATCATTTCGACAGTGCCATCTACCGAAAAAGGGTCTACTGCGGATATAAAAAACCGCAAAAAGATGTTGAATTAAGATATAGTCCGAATATTACGCCTTGGCCGGAAATGTATCC
>DCTP01000141.1:0-11588 GCA_002329625.1 Leptolinea sp. UBA1437 | reverse complement strand
TTTGAAGAAATTTTGGATAAATTAAACCATCCGAACGGCGCAAATAACCTGAATACCGCCATCGGATCCGTAATTTTTGCAAACAAACCCGGTGATGGATCTGCCAGAGAACAAGCTGCATCCAGCCAAAAAGTTCTGGGAGGATTAGCCAATATCGCATACGAATATGCGACGAAGCGATATCGCAGCAACTGTATCAATTGGGGGATCATTCCTTTTACGATCGATCCTGAGGAACCGTTCGAATATCAACCGGGTGATAAGATTTTTATTCCGGGTATCCGAAAAGCAATTGCGGGAGGCATTGAATCGATTCCAGCAAAAATTATTACCGATTCCGGAATTAAAGATATACAGCTTCATCTAAAAGGGTTAACCCGAGAAGAAAGGGAAATTATTATCAGCGGAAGCTTGATTAATTTTTACGCTCGTAAGAAATAAAAGAAATCGGCTGCGAAGAATGGAGTGAAAAATGGAAAAGATACAAATGAAAAATCCGATCGTTGAACTCGACGGCGATGAAATGACTCGGGTGATTTGGAAATGGATAAAGGATGAATTGATTCTCCCTTATGTTGACTTGAAGGTTGAATATTATGATTTGGGTTTGCCAACTCGTGATGAAACGGATGACCGGATAACCGTCGATGCCGCAAACGCCATTAAACAATACGGCGTAGGTGTGAAATGTGCCACAATTACTCCGAATGAAAAAAGGATGGAAGAATATAAGCTTAAAAAAATGTGGAAAAGTCCGAATGCGACAATTCGGGCTATTTTGGACGGAACCGTATTTCGAACACCCATTCTGATCGAATCGATCAAGCCGGTCGTTCGAACTTGGAAAAAACCGATAACGATCGCTCGCCATGCATACGGTGATGTCTATAAAGGGACGGAATTCAGAATTCCTGGTAAGGGAAAAGCGGAGTTATTATTTACCGCTGAAGACGGAAGTGAAATGCGGGATACGATTTATGATTTCGAAAGCCCGGGGGTTTTACAAGGAATCTATAATAAAGACTCATCGATCTCCTCTTTTGCACATTCCTGTTTTCGATATGCGTTAAACTCTAAACAAAATTTGTGGTTTTCCGCAAAAGATACAATTTCCAAAAAATATGACGGGACTTTTCGAGTTATATTTGAAAAAATCTATGAGGATAATTATCGACGTAACTTTGAAGATCAAGGGATTACTTATTTTTATACACTTATCGATGATGCTGTCGCTCGGGTTATGCGTTCCGAGGGCGGATTTGTCTGGGCATGCAAGAATTATGACGGTGATGTAATGAGTGACATGATTTCCACCGCTTTTGGATCATTGGCGATGATGACAAGCGTTCTGGTCAGTCCGGATGGGAATTACGAATTTGAAGCGGCTCACGGAACGGTTACCCGTCACTATTATCGCTATCTAAATGGTGAAGAAACCTCTACGAATCCGACTGCTATGATTTTTGCGTGGACTGGAGCACTTGCTAAACGGGGANNGGAGAAATGGATAGTATTCCGGAGCTTCAAGAATTTGCAAAAAAACTTGAAAAAGCGACCTTAGACACTTTGGAAGAAGGAATATGTACCAAAGATCTCGCTGATTTATACGAAGGAGTTACTTCACATCCCGTATCTACAAAGAATTTTTTACGGGAAATTCAAAAACAGCTGATGTAATATCATGAATTTTGTTGCGTGATGTATTAAAAAGGCTATAATAAGTAAGGTTATGTATAATTTATATACTAAATCGTGGAGGAATTAAATGAGAAAATCTTTAAGTATCGTTTTATTAGTTGTTTTGTTAGCCAGTATCATTGCCGGCTGTGCATCATCTACAGCGACCCCGAAACCGACCGAGGTTCCTACTGAAGCAGCTCCATCAGAAGCTGCTCCTGCCGAAGCTTCACCCGCTGTCGAAGCAACTCCGACAACCCAGGCTTCAATTAGTTACTCTTGGTTCATGATGTAATTGACCAGTTAACTGACTGATAATAAAAAGAAAAGGTGCAGNNTTAAGAAACCAGACTTTTTGCTAACGCCACAGCCTTGTTCGCATCCGGTGCATAACCGTCTGCACGGATTTCTTTTGCATATTGATCCGAAAGAGGAGCACCACCGACCATTACCTTAACCTGATCACGAACGCCCGCTGCTTCAAGCGCTTCGATTGTCGTTTTCATCGAAGGCATCGTCGTCGTCAGTAAAGCCGACATGGCGACAATTTGAACATGATCTTTTTGAACGGCTTCCACAAATTTTTCCGGAGGCACGTCAGCGCCTAAATCGATAATTTCAAAAGAGGCACCCTCAAGCATCATCCCGACTAAATTCTTTCCAATATCATGTAAATCACCTTGGACTGTACCGATCGCAACTTTTCCAGCGGCTTTTACATCAGCCTGAACAAGGCGGGGTTTTAATATTTGCATTCCGGTAGTCATTGCACGTGCAGCGACCAACATTTCCGGCACAAAATATTCTCCGTCCTCAAAAAGTTGTCCCACTTCCGCCATACCGGCGATCATTGCATCATTTAAAATCTGTTCCGGATCGAAACCTTCTTCCAGCGCGGCGGTAACTTTTTCGGAAACAATCTTTGCCGACCCGTCAATAATTGCTTCTTTGATTTCATTTAACAAATCTGACATATAATTCCTCTTTATCAATTAATCTGATTATCTGCAATATTATCATGATTATCGTTTGATCCCGTTTTCGATTTCAAAATCCGGATTTCAGCGATTTGATTACCTCGATGCTTCCGGAACATATTCCGGAAGTACCTGTGGGACGAAAATCTGTTCAATTCTTGCAAAACGCTGAATTCCGTTCACCAGTGGAATGGCAGGCCAATTATCCCCAATTAATGGGCGGGCATAGCGGACAAAATCATCCGTCACATCCATTCGGTTTGGAGCAATCCAAGCTTCGGGGAAAAATCGTTCGGAATTGGCGACTAAGTCCAGTGGGACTTTGTCATATCGAACATTATAAATCGGGCCCGGATTTCTTAAAATAGTACTCATATATCCTGTTTCTCCCGATGCCGCAATCAAAGTTGCTTGCTGGCCTAATTTATAAGCTTCTTCCATGTCCACGGTTGACGCATAAATCATATTCCGACGCTGATCTGTTCCGGGCATATCTCCCCGAGCCAGACCTTTTGATTTCAACCCATGTTCGTTCAGATAATTCACAACCAATTGTGTAACAGTAATTTGGCTGGATCCGAAGGAAATGTGTCCGAAATTATCGCGTCTGGCGCCGATGTCTCCAACATCAAATCCTTCAGAAATAACCACAATACATCTTTTGCTTCTTTTTAGTTCTTCATTAACGTTATCTGCCAATTCGGGAAGAGTTACTTTTGATTCCGTCATATAAATCTGCAGAGGCATTTCTCTCTTCGGATCCGCCAATCTGGCTGCAGCTGGGATAAATCCGATTTTTCTTCCCATTGCCTGTAAAACCAAAATCGGGTCAGCCGGACTGGAACCTTCGTTCTCTTCATTGGCATTTTGAATATTCAACGCCCAATATCTTGCGACACTTCCATATCCCGGAGTATGATCGATTAATTTAAATTCGCTGTCGCCCACATCATTATCAATTGTTTTCGGACCGCCGACGACAACCAAATCCAGCCCTCTTTCATTTGCCAAAAGAGATATCTTGTTTGCCGTATCCATGGAATCATTTCCGCCGATATAGAAAAAGTATCCGATGTTGTGTGCTCTGAAAACATCAATAACCCGATCAAAATCTTCTTTTTGCGAGGATCTGAGTTTATACCGACATGTCCCAATTCCACCGGCTGCAGGTGTCACGCTCAAATATTCAATTTCTTCCTCGTTTTGGGCGCTTAAATTAATCAATTCTTCTTTTAGGACGCCCTCAATCCCATGATACCCCGCATAAACTTCACCGAATTTATCCGGAATATCTCTGCACATTTCCACAATACCGCGCAGAGTGCTATTAATGACCGGAGACGGACCGCCGGATTGTGAAACAATCACATTCTTTTTCACTTTATTCCTCCCATATGGTATGGAAACTTCCTTCTTTATCAATTCTGCGATAGGTATGCGCCCCAAAGAAATCTCGCTGTGCCTGCGTTAAATTCGCCGGAAGCGTTTCACTTCGATAGCTGTCATAATATGCCAATGATGCATTCGTCGCAAGCATCGGAATTCCGAGATCAATAGCCGTTTTTGCAATTAATCTCCAATCCGATTGTCTTGTTTCAATGGCAGATCGGAAAAAATCATCCAACATCAGATTTTGAAGAGATGGATTTTTATTAAAAGCGTCGGTTATATCATTTAAGAAATCCGCGCGAATAATGCATCCTTCTCGCCAAATTTTAGCAATTTCACCCAGATTCAGATTATAGTCATATTCTTTTCCGGCGATTTTCAGTAATCCCAATCCCTGTGCATAGGAAGCGATTTTCGAACAATATAATGCATTTTCCGCAGCTCGAATTATTTCTTCCGGATCTCCGTAAAAAGTTAAATCCGGACCTTTCAGAATTTTACTCGCAACAACACGTTCCTCTTTCAAACTTGATAAAATTCTTCCTTCGACACCGCTTGTCAGTGTCGGCGTCGGTGCACCGACATCCAAAGCATTCTGGGCTGTCCATTTCCCAGTCCCTTTTTGTTGTGCTTCATCCAGAATAACATCCACCAGCGGTTTACCCGTCTCAGGATCGATTTTTGATAATATTTTTGCTGTGATTTCAATCAAATAAGATTTTAAAACCCCGGAATTCCAATTACTGAATATTTCCTGTAATTTCTGTTGGCCCAAACCTAAGCCGCGGTGAAGCAGGTCATAAGTTTCGGCTATTAATTGCATATCCCCATATTCAATGCCGTTGTGAACCATTTTTACATAATGCCCGCTGCCTCTGGGACCGATGTAAGCCACACAAGGTTCCCCGTCTTTATATTTGGCTGCTATTGCCGTGAGAATCGGTCGTAATTCTTCCCAACACTCTCTCTGACCGCCGGGCATAATACTTGGGCCCCATAAAGCACCTTCTTCTCCGCCGCTGACTCCCATCCCGAAAAAATTGATCCCGTCTTTTGCAAGCATTTCACTCCGACGTTCGGTATCTTGGAAGAATGAGTTCCCCGCGTCAATCAAGATATCCCCTTTTTCAAGATAGGGTTTTATTGCTTCAATAGTTTCATCTACGGGGCTTCCGGCTTTCACCATAAGAATAATTTTTCTCGGTCGTTCGAGAATATCCGTTAAATCCTTCAAATTTTCCACACCATAGATCTTTTTACCGGCGGCCGCTCCCTTAATAAAACGATCTGTTTTCTCTACCGTCCGATTGTAAACAGCAACAGGGAATCCATTTCGTTCGATGTTTAATGACAAATTGGCTCCCATCACACCTAATCCGATCAGTCCGATTTTTGCTTTTTCCATTATTTGCCTACCTATCATTCCGTTATTTATTTCGGGATTTGTTTAACCTTTTATTATCGCTTCCAAGGGGGGATCTCCGGCAGCAGCTTCTCAAAATCTTCAATCAAGCGTTTTTCATATTCTCCGCTGTAAGTTCCTTCGAGGAAACGCTTATATCCTTCTTTATAGAATCTTTCCCATGATTCTTCTTCATGCCCCGGATTAATCGGATAGAAGAGAGCCCCTACCGCTTGCGCCGCTTCAAGATCTCCGGGAGCGTCGCCAATCATCAATTTTTTATCCGATGGGTATTTTCCGGCAGAACCGAGTCTTAAGATATATTCCTTTGTTCCGATTTCCTGACCGCAAATCATTTCCACATAATCACGAATCTCGCCGTCTTTCCATTCCCTTTCCAAGGCATCTGCCGGAGTCGCGGAAACACAAAAAGCATCCGTAAAAGGATGAATAGCTTGCAGACTTTCTTTTGCATACGGAAAAGGTTTCAAGCCGCGGACAATCTCTTTTACCGTTCGATTAACCGATGTCGTCCATTCCAGCGCTCGATCAAGTTCTTCGCTGCTGTGTGTTTCCATATATTTTTTCAACCCGGCGTCACTTAATGGCAAGCCGCTGTTGATGAAAGCACGGATATCATCTCCTTTCGGTATAACGGCTCCCCGACGAATCACTTCTGGACGTTCAGACAACAATTCAAAAACTTTAATTAATGCAGGCCATCGATTGATACCGCGCCATTTTGAATAAAGATTTACAAATTCCACCGCTTCACGCGCATATTTTGAAATCGGCTGTAAACCCCAAACACGAATTGTATTCGGGCAAAAACATTCTTTATGCTTGATTTCCATTGAATCAAAAACACAGCCGTCGGAATCAATTCCGACGAAAAATTCATGTTTTGGTTTGAAATTAAGCAACTCTTTCGCCTGGTTTGATAATTCGCTCATGTTCATAGTTCCTTTATTTTCGAACCCATTAAACACCGCTGAAAGAAGAAAAACCACCGTCGATCGGTAATACCACGCCTGTTATAAATGAAGAGGCGGGAGAAACTAAGAAGAGGGTGGCGCCTAAAAGATCTTCGAATTCACCAAAACGATTCATTGGTGTCAGACTGATAATTGTTTTCCCGCGCTGGGTAAGATCTCCCGAATTCTTATCAATTAAGAGATCTCTGTTTTGATTCCCCACAAAAAATCCGGGTGCTATGGCGTTAACTCTGATATTCGGCGAAAAATTCTTTGCCAAATCGACTGCTAACCATTGTGTAAAGTTGTTAATAGCTGCTTTGGCGGCGCTGTAAGCGGGAATTCTGGTCAGAGGACGAAAAGCATTCATACTGGATATATTTAAAATGCATCCTTCTTTTTGCTCGGCCATTATTTTCCCGAAGACTTGGCTGGCTATAATTGTCCCAAGGCAGTTTAGATTGAATACCCATTGAATCGCATCTGCCGGCAGGTCAAAAAAAGACATTTCGTTATTGGTGGTAGCTTGCGGCTTATTTCCGCCGGCACCGTTAATCAAAATATCAACTCTACCCCATTTCCCCATGACTTGAGCGGCGGCATCTTCGATACTTTTTTTATCGAGAACATTGCACACTAACGGCATTGATTCTCCGCCTTTGTTATTTATTTCATCAGTAATTTTCTTAGCGGCATCCATAGAAATGTCCATCACCGCAACTTTCGCTCCAGCTTCCCCGAACATTTTGCTCATCATTCCGCATATGGCTCCCCCTCCGCCTGTAATTACAACAACTTTTCCTTTTACACTGAAATCCGGTAACATATCCATCTCCTTATTTTTTTCATTTCATTCTTAGTATCTTCTTTGAAAGTATGTTTATTGTTTTAACCGATATNNATTTAATTCTTGCGGATTCACATAACCTAAATCCACTTGGTCACACCTTTCTTTTGGAATGCCGGTAGCTAAAGAAACTTTGATCCGTTTCTTTTCTATGCCATTCTCATAAGTCCCCAATCCCGTAACATGGGTTGAATGGGCTAAAATTCCCCATGGCTCATCTTTGAATTTCTCCCATTGCTTCAAAAAATAATCCAAACAGTGGTAGCCGATTCGGTCTAATGTTTTACCGTGAGTATAAGAAATTTCAGTAATATGCGGAGCGTAAATAATCAGTTCACCGCCATCTTCGACAACGGGTTCCAGTTTGTACATCCCTTTTCCCGCTGTCCAAATATCATCATATAAATGGGGCATAACTGAAATGACTTTTTTGAAAGGCTTATCGACATATTTAACGTGCACCTGCGAAGATAAATCGACCGCTTTTTCCCATGTTTGATAAGGTTCCCCAGCGTAAAAACCAAAAATGCCCTCTTTTTTTACGACTGGACAACAGTAAAGTCTCGGAATGGGAATCAAATTTGCAGCTCGTTCGATCAATTGGCGTTGCGGTGTAATCTTTAGCCCAATCGTTTTTATACAAGTATGCAACGCTCCGATCCAATGAGTTGTATTGGTCAGATCCGGACCGCTGATACCCGGGAAGAAATATTTACTCCCCCCTGAAAATCCCATTACTTCATGAGGAAAAACGGGACCTAAAACAATCAATACATCATAATTAAGGATGATCTTATTGATTTGGATCGGAATTGCACGTTGAACGGTTCCCTTTGTCAGTTCAATTACCTCATCCTTAGGAAATTCACCTAATTGAATAAAAGTTTTAGGGTCATCCCAATGATGATTGAAAAAAGAAATATCCCGATATTTCCCATTCATTTCTTCAATGCTTATTCCGATTTCATTTGCGATAGCCTCATCGCTCATCGGAGGATGAGTTCCAAGCGCGATCATAAAATCAAGCGATTTAACTTCATTATGTATGAGCTCGTAAAACAGTTTAAAAAACAGCGGAAGCGGCATCGTCCGTGTACTGTCTGGAATAATTACCAATACTTTTTTGTCGCTTAAATTATTTACCGAAAAAAAGTCTGTCAAAATTCTTTTAATATCCGATTCCGTTAAAAAATCTTTCGGATCGGGACTTCCTTTTCCGAAAACTTCGTTCGAAAATGTCATTTATTCCTCAACTTTCTTCCGCAGGTTTGGAATAAATAAAATCCTGCAAATGCTTTCGTAAATGTTTTTCCAAATCGTCCATATACAAATCATAATTTCTGTTTAAATCAAGAAGAATTTCTTTTCCATATTGATCAAGGACCGCACCAAAGCAGACATGAAGTACTTGCCGAGAATCAAATTGATTCAACAAATCCGGTAATCGATCATCCGGTAAACTCGATATTTTCGGTAAATTTTCGGGACGCGCCGATACATAATAGGAAGCTTTATCGATTTCATAACGATTCATGCTGAGATCATAGATTTTTCTGAATAATTCCGGATCAACGGTTGCGATAATCCGTAAGGCTTCAAGATAACTCGTTCCGGCGGTTTTCAAATGAGTTTTATATTCACTGTTAACAGCGCAAATTTTATAGATGCTGAATTTGTCGCTTCCCGAATGGATACTGATTTTATAATTTCCGAAATATTTTTGAATCGCGGCATGCTTTCGATATTCAGATTCGAATTCATGTAAATTCCCCTGATAATCTACTCCTTTTTCAAATTTTCCCACAAAACGAGGTGCCAGCGAGGTCCATTCGATCCCCAACCTTTTTAATTCACAAGCGATGAAATAATGTTCAAAAATTGTTGTTGGTTCATCCGTCTCATCGACCGATACCTCGAAGTCAAACGGGTTATTGCCCATCCAACTTTTTAATTGAGAATACATTTTTTGTACATGATGGATTGCTCCGCCATATTTTATAAAAGCGCGTTTGATATCTTGTTCGGAAGCCGTTATAAAGTCCAACGAACTGGGAAAATGCGTATAGTTATTAATCAATTCCGATTCGGAAGTAGCTAAAAGATCATAATCAATATTGTTTAATAATGATCGCAATGTAACATTATCCAGCGAATTAAGATTCTTGACATATTCACCCGGATCGATTGTAAAGAACGTAAACCCGGCATCATAATATTCTTTCATATCATCGATCGTCTTTAAGTGATCGGCATCGGCACCCCAAGGACGGTTCCATCCCGCTTCAAAAACACCCCACATCGCATCATCAAGCACCATTTGAGCGGTTCGATGAGTTCGAATCAATTCCCGAACGGATTGTTGAGCCAAAACAGGGGATATTTGGGTCCCTTGAAAAGCTCGAATATGACCTGAAGTAGAAATTCCTAAGCGATCGCCTGTCCCGACACTGGTTTTCAATCCCAAAGGTTGGGGGTTTAACCAAGGAATTTGACTGCGCAACCACTTGGCATTTTCAGGCGACAATAAATAAATATTGTCATTATTTTCACTTTTCAATGCCTTTATCGGTCGATCAGATTGCAGATATCGATTCCCTTCGGCATCTCTGATCATCCAAATTTTTTGCGAATCGATTGTTGTTACAGAAGTATTGATCAGACTATATTTCATTCTATTTCATCCTTAAAATAATTATTAAAGCTTATAAACATTTTTAGGTTGAGAATAAGCCAAAAGGAACGCGAAATCGTAGGCATCGTCCACACCGATGAACGATCTGACTACCATTTTTGCCAACCAATTAGAAACGACCCGACGCCAAACATCGTGCCTTGCGGGGATGCTCGGAAACGCTCGGGTATCATCTACAAAACCGCTCAAATTGTATAATCCGGCTGTTTCGGTTACGGAATCAAAAAATCGCGTCATTCCATTCCAGCTGTCATTGAACCACCATGGCGGTCCGAGACGGACGGACGGGTAATGACCTGCCAGCGGGGCTAACTCCCGCGAATAAGTATTCTCATCGACAGTGAATAAACATAATGTGAAATTGGGATTATTTCCGTATTGATTCAGCATCGAATGAAGATTCTTTGTAAATTCGGTTTGAATCGGAATATCACAACCTTTATCCGGACCGAATTTATCGTAAATGATCCGATTATGATTTCGTAATACTCCCGGATGTAATTGCATAACCAATTGATCGTCCCAGCTCATGCGAGCCATTTCCATCAGCATATGGCCTTCAAATGCTGTAGCATCCGAATCGGAAACATTCCCATTTAAAGCAGCTTTAAAAATCCTATCCGTTTCGGATTGCGGAAGTTCATGAGTATAGGGGGTAATAACAGCTTGATCCGTCGATACCGCGCCCATTTCCTTAAAAAAGGCACGCCTTTTTTCAAGCGCCCGAATATAGGATTCAAAATCATGAATATTGATATCGCCGGCTGCAGACAATTTTTCGATTTCCTGCCGAAAGTTTTCTCCTCTGATATTGGTAACCGCATCCGGTCGAAAAGTTGGGATAATCTTTCCGTCCCAACCGGATTTTTTTATTTCTTGATGTGTTTTCAATGAATCCGAAGCTGCATCTGTTGTACATAGGACTTCAATGTTCATTTTCTTATATAGTTCTCTCGGTTGAAACTCCGGTGAACTGAGTTTTTCCGTGAGATTATCATAGATTCTCATCGCATTTTCGGAATCTGGAATCTCATCAATATCGAAGATGAACTTAAACTCATAGGCGAGCCATGTATAAGAAGCTGTTGTACGCAGCAAGTGGAAATTATCGGCAAAATGTTGCCAAATTTTTCGATGATCTTTTTCGGAGGCATCTTGCAAACCATTCCGATAAGGGATCCCAAAGTCTTCCAATTTCAGTCCCTGTGAGTAGAACAGTCTGAAAATATAATGGTCTGGGATTACCAATAAGTCGCTGGGAGTTCCAAAACCGGGTGAATCATTTGCGAATAATTTAGGATCTACATGCCCGTGAGGACTGACAATCGGCAAATTCTTGATTCTTTCATAAATTTCCAGTGCGATCTTCTTTTGAGCAGGTTCGTTATCAAAAAAACGATCTTCCGGTAAATTCCATTTTTTACTCATATCTGATAACCTTTCTCTAATAATTCCAAAAAATTGATTTTCGGAAAATTATCTTTTATACCAATCATTCAACGCTTTTATCATCGAATCAATATTCTCGGCGGGAGTTCCGGGAGAAATTCCGCCGCCAAAAGACAGTATCAGACCCTCTCCGTTGGTTTTTTCCAAGCAGTTCCAGGCTGCTCGGTAAACCTGTTCCGGA
>DCTP01000082.1 GCA_002329625.1 Leptolinea sp. UBA1437 | reverse complement strand
ATGATCTGCCCCACCTCAACCGATTCCCCGACGGGAACGACAATTTCCGATAAATGGGCATAAATCGTTTGCAGCCCTTCTCCGTGATCGATCAAAATAAAACGACCGTATCCGTGAGTCTCTTCGGCTGTTTGAATGATCTTCCCCGTGCCGGCCGATCGCACAACGGATCCCGCCGGTAAAGCATAATCAATCCCTTTGTGACCNNAACTCTCCGAAAGCCTGAGTGATCGGATAATTTCCCTGAAATGGCAAACTGAATTTCATATTAGTATCCCCTGTCCAAATCCCGCAGCGGATCCCGCCCTGGAACCACTAACGTCTCTGTTTTCATTTCCCGTAAAGACCGGTCGATGACCGCTGCCAATGCGGCGCTCATCAACAAGTCATCATGCATCCATTCGCCGGTTACCGGGTCACGTGTTCCCGCCGGTACGCCCCACCGCAATTTTTTCTCCGCCCCGGCAAGCACCTCCGATTTGCAAAATCGCAGCTCACGAAAAAAATGCTCTTGCAAATCCGATTGTTCCGTATCCGTCATCGAAATTCCTTTCGCCTCCTGCCAACGCTCGGTATCGATGATCGAAAGAAAATCCCAACCCAATTTACTTTTCGAAGCGGCGGTAAAGACAAATGGCAGAATTCGAACGGATCCGAAACGTTTCAACAATAAACTGGCGATTCCGGCGCCCACTCCGCTGGCGTCAACCACGCAATATTCCGGCATCCAAACGATCATCCGCTGGCAGATTCGTTCCACTTGTTCTGTGAGCGGTAAATTCAGCCATACTTCACGCCGCACCACCTGCCAGAATCTGCCACTGGAAACCTCTTGTTCCGTCATTAAAGGATCCCGAATCCGACAAAAAGTCAGTGCAGTCGAATCTCTCCTGCTTTCATTTTCGGCGTCCGGCGAAGCGCTGGTTTCATCCGCTCCCGCCACATCAATCAACAGAATATATTGTTCCCCCATGATCGGTTCATATAGAAACGGATGTGAACCTCTCATTTTTTCTAAACGCTTTTCATGAAATAACCCGCTTTGCCCATTCAGTTCCTCACTAAAATATTGGGTGCGGACCAACGGATGATCTCTTCCCAAAAGACGAATTTGTTCGGCGACAAATTTTCCGTATGCCGGCACTTCTTTCGTCACCAGATCCGCTCCGATTCGGAAAACACGCCGATCAGCCGGGTCGATCCGCTCCGCTTTTCCGGCTGATTGCATTTCCCGTGAAAGAAGCGAATCCTCCGTCCATGCGGTTCCCCAGAATACCCTTGTGGCATTTTGAGAGGCAGCCATCGGTGCGATTTCATGGTCATATTTGGATGGGAGAATATCCTGAGCTTCATCCAATTCAAGCAACAGAGAAGCGGTCGCACCCACAATATTGCTCTCGGGTGCTCCGCTCAGGAAGAATATCGCGGCATTTCCTACTCGGTAACTATAGCCCGATTCTTTCTTCCATAAGTCTTTCGTGAAGATGTTCCGCCGTAACGTGCGTTCGAGCCTGCGCATGGCATTAATACTTTGCGGCTTCCGGGTCGGGCTGATTTTAACGATTTCTCCGCCCTCCCGAGAAAAAACCAATAATAAATATGTTTCGATTTGTGCCTGCAGCTCATTTTTGCCGCTCTGGCGCGGGAACATCACCACGAAAGACTTCCCCTGTTGCTTGATAACGGACTTCACGACCGCTTCCGCCACATTCCGCTGATAATTTCTTAAGCGAATACCGCCCCCGACCGCACTGAACAAAGTGACATCGGACAGCACTCGGCTTAATTCACTCGATCCCTTCTCATCCATGTTCGATATTATTTTCCGATTTTCGGGAAGAAACGATCCTCGCCGCCATTCGACCGGTATCCGCTTTCGACTTTCGGTGAAGCGGTTTCGAAACGAAAAATCCTTTATTCATGATCTCCCTGCTTCCTTAAGTCGCTCAGCACCTCCTGTAAAACCATATTTAACTGGCTTGAATCATCCCCCTGCGTTTTCCGTTGTTGTTCAATCAAGCTCGCCAATCGGGAACAGGTTTTTCCGAGCATATCCAACAGTTTCAACTGTTCTGCCAGCGGCAACGCTTCATCTGCCATCCGGTAAACCGCATTCATCTGATCTCCCAACATCATGATCAAATCTTCGAGAGTAAACTTTTGTTTCCCGGCTGCCATTTTTGAATCCTTTTCTCATCGCTATATTAGAACTTTAATTCTATTTCTGAGGATAACGGAATCCGAAGACACCCGCAACTACCAAAAAGCGGAGGATAAAGGAGACTGTCCGAATCACTCGGACAATCACAATCGGAATTTTGTTTTCATGCTTCCTGGAACCAATACATAAAAAAAGAGTGCATCGGGTGATGCACTCTTTTATACTGCAAATTACTTTTTACGCAATTTCTCAATCATTTCTTCGACTTCTTCCGCCCCGTCCTGATAAAAATCTTCTTCATCAGGCGCCAATTCTTTCAGTAGTCGCAGAAATTCACCGGCGTGTACTCTTTCTTCATCCGCAATATCTTTCAAAACATCGATGGCAAGTTTGTTATCGGTCGACTCGGCGAGCTGCATATACAACTGGATTGCTTCATATTCGGCGGCGACCATAAAACGAATGGAACGGATTAATTCCTGTTCACTGAGCTTTCGTTCATTTGCAAGCCCGGAAAACGGTTGTCCAAAATCTGGCATTTTCTTTTCCTCCTCTTTCTTAAACGAA
>DCTP01000039.1 GCA_002329625.1 Leptolinea sp. UBA1437 | reverse complement strand
GGCTTTTTACGATCCGGCGTCTCACTGATTCAAACCATCGGCAGGGCAGCCCGTAACGTGGACGGTAAAGTCATTCTTTACGCGGATAAAATGACGGATTCGATGAAATATGCCATCGACGAGACCAATCGTCGCCGCAAAAAACAACAGGCATATAATGAGGCACATCATATTACACCCATGACAATTGTCAAAGGAATATATGACCTTTCGGAGCGATTGACCGTTTCTAATGCGATTGCGGAAGAGAAGGCGGATTATAGAACCACTCGTAAGAATTTGCCGAAGAACGAACTGAAACACATCTTGGCAGACCTGGAAAGAGAAATGAAAGAGGCAGCCAAGAATCTGGACTTCGAACGGGCGGCGGAATTGCGCGATCAGGTTTATGAACTGCGCGGACTGGTTGCCGATGTTTCCGACGCTTCCCCTTGGCAGCGCGCAAAGATGCTTGCCGGCGAAATCGATCTGAAATAATCGTTTTACAATCGGATTTTTCAGCTAAAGATCGAAACTTTCTCCGCTTCTCAGAATAATCGGCTTGGCTCCGGACGTTTCAATAACTTCCTGTTGCCAATCTTCAAGGTTCAATCCGGGATCGTAATGCATAGGAATTACATTTTTAGGCCGGATCATTTTCAACGCTCGAATCGATTCGGATAAGCCCATCACGAAAATATCTCCGATCGGCAGTAAAGCGACATCCACCGCATCTTCACCGATCAAAGACATTTCGCTGAAAACACCCGTATCTCCGGCGAAGTAAATCTTTTTTTGCTGATCATGGGTTGCTAAAATAAACCCCAATGCCAACCCACCATACGTTCCGTCCGGAGTTCCCGAACCGTGCACAGCGATCGTCGCACGCACCGTTCCGAAGGGGAATGCACGCGTTCCGCTGACATAGATGGGCATCGTATTAACCGCGCCGTGTTTCGCGAACCAATTCGATAATTCAAAATTGCACAAAATCGGGGCATGACAGCGATTGGAAATTTCAATCGCGTCTCCGACATGGTCGCTGTGCCCGTGACTGACTAGAATAAGATCCGCTTCCGCTTTTTTTGCCGATATGGCGGCATTCGAATTTCCGGTTAAAAAAGGATCCAACAGAACTTTATAATGATCGAAATCGATCAGAAAGGCTGAATGCCCCAACCAGGTAATTTTTACATCCATGACATTTCCTCACTTTCTTTATCAATTAATTGTAACGTCAGTTTAAATATAAAACATTCCGTTTTCAGACTACATCAGCTGAAAGCGGAATATTTTTTGATATTTATTTGACTCAGATAACTATGCGAAACCATAAGCCGTCATAAATAACCGGTTTGAAGAAAGATCTTACAGCTTCACCGTTTTTCCCGAAGCTGCGGATTCATAAGCGGCTTGAACCACTTCGACCGCCCGCAGCCCATCCGTCGCTGTGATGCATGCGGGGCGTTCCTCTCGAATAGAAGCCACAAATTCTTCGATCATCCCCTGGTTCGAATCTGAACCCCAATAATGCCAAACCTGATTTTGGATATCATGCCGGTAAACAGTAAGATTTTGGCGAAATGCATCCACCTGGACCGCTCCGCGATCGGTAACCACTTCAAAATTCAAGCCTCCCCAAGTCGGATAATAATCCGGACGGGACCAGGAGCAGTCTATTGTGGCAAAGCAGTCATTTTTGAAATGCAGCATCGCCATCCCGGCCGTTTCCACATCCACTTCACCGCGATGAAAACATTGGCTGGATTGTGCATAAACGCTGTCCACTTCCGATTTTGTGATCCAACGAAATAGATCGGTCAAATGTACCAAATGATCCTGCAAGGCTCCGCCGCCTGCCAATTTTTTATCCACAAACCATTTTCGATGGAGGGAGGGCATCTGCCCCTCATTTTCCGAACGAAAACAATAAATCCTTCCGTATACCCCCCGATCCAACTGATCTTTTACCGCGACGATCGGAGCGGAAAAGCGCATCGGAAATGCGGTCATCAGGTTGATTTTTTTTGATTCCGCCAATGAAACAATCTTTTCGGCATCTTCCAAGGTGGTGGCAAGCGGCTTTTCGCAACAGATGTTTTTAACGCCGGCGCCGATCGCCGTTTCCACCATCGACAAGTGGTTGTTGTTTTCACTGCAGATCACCACACCGTCCGGTTTCTTGGCAAAAAACTCATCAAAATCGCTCGTTCCCCATGTCCGATATTGTTCGGAAAATTGTTTCACTCGACCGTTGTCCGGGTCGACGAAACCGATCCATTCTACTCCCGGGATTGAACGAATATTCTGAATATAGGCTTCCGCATGCAAATGTGCAAAACTCATGATCCCGATCTTAATCATTTCAAAACTCCTTCCAGCGGTTTGATTTGCACCGGTTCTCCGGTCCGGGCGGATTCCCGCGCCGCACAAGCGATCTGAACGGCTTTGACTCCGTCCGTTCCCGTGACCCGTACCTCATCTCCGTAACAAATCGCCCGATAAAACTCCTTAATTTCGCTCGTATAAGGACTTTCCGCCAGCGGGCTCCCCGGTAATGCAACATCCGGAGCATCTTTATCGGTTTGAATCAGATTATGAATCGGCATGGTTTCTTCGGAATCAAAATGGACGGCTCCCCGTTCGCAATTGATATCAAAACCCGTCTGGAAATTCGGAGGGGGATATGCCCACCCACAAGTGACATGGGTCAGCGTCCCGTTTTCATGAGTAAGAATGGTCAATCCGAAATCGATCGGTGAGGATGGATCCAAAGAACTGACTTTCTGAGTATAGACCGTCCGAACATCTCCAGCTACCCATCTTGCATAATCAAAATCATGGATTGCCAGGTCCATCAGAATGCCGCCTGATTTCTGTTCGTCCAGGAACCAATTGTTCGAGGGCTTTTTCGGACGATAACTGCAGCGGCGCAAATGAATCGTTCCGGGTTTCCCGATTTGACCGCTGTCGACCAACTCTTTAGCCGCTGCATATTCGGGAAAGAATCGGACAACCTGCGCAACCAACAATCTGACTCCGGCTTCCTCGCAAGCTCTCAGCATTTCTAATCCCGATTGCCAGTCTAATGCCAATGGTTTCTCGCAAATAATTTGCTTTCCGGCTTTGGCTGCTTGTTTCACTTGAGTCGGATGAAGATAGGTGGGAGTGCAAATATCAATAATATCCGCTTCGGATAACAATTGATCCAGCTTCTCAAAAACTTTTGTATGGTATTTCTTGGCGAGCGGTTCGGCTTCCGGAACGGATTCCGCGCAGAAACCGACAATTTCCGCATCCGTTTCCGCCCACCCCATGGCATGGGTGGAACCCATCGAACCGGTACCGACTATTCCTACTTTCATTCGTGTTCCCTCTCTTTCCGTCTTTTCATTGGATTATGACTTGATCGCACCCGATGTGATCGATTTGATCATTTGTTTGGAGAATAACAGGTAAAAGATCAGAATGGGAATGATTGACATGGTTAACGATGCCAATACTGCATTCCAATCCGTCATATATTGGCCAAGGAACTGTTGCGCTCCCAAGGTCACTGTCGCCGTTTCCGCGCTCGGTGCCAAAATCAGCGGCCACCACAGATCATTCCAAATTGGTATCATCGAAAATATCCCGATTGCTCCCAGTGCCGGCCGTATCAAAGGCAATATCATCCAATAAATCCGATATTCGCTAGCTCCATCCACCCTTGCCGCATCAATTAACTCCTGCGGAATTTGTTTCATAAACGATGAAAGAATAAAGATCGCCATCGGCAAAGACTGAGCAATGTAAACGATAATCAAAGAAAGCAACGTATTTGTTAAGGACCAGCTCACCATTAATCGTAGAATCCCTACGGTCGCAAGTCGAATAGGTATCATAATACCGATGGAAAAGATCAAACTTAATATCGTGGCTCCCTTGAATTTATAGCGTGAAAGAGCGAAAGATGCCATAGTGGCAATCAACAACGTAATCGCCAATGCCGCCACTGTAACCACGATACTGTTAGTAAAATACCGGGCGAAATTCGCTCGTTTATTCACTGTTTGAAAGCCGATTAGACTGAAAGTTTCAGCATTGGGGAAATTAAACGGGTATTTAAATATCGCATTCCGATTTTTGAACGCATTCACCAAAATAATATAAATCGGGAATAATGCGATGATGCTCCAAAAAATCAAAAATAGAATAGGTCCGGCACTTCGCAGCCAGGAAATGAACCGGTAAGAGACAGAGGCGCCTTTTTTCTTGTTTAACTCGGTTGCGGTCATTTTTTCCTCCTCAATATTCATAAGTGGTTGTACGTTTTTGCCAGATCATATAAATAACAACCCCGATCAGGATAATAATGAACTGCATCGCTGCGATAGTCGCGCCCAAAGTTTGATTGGGCATCTGCTGTTGCTGCCCGAAAAAGGTACGATAAAACAGAGTTCCCATAATGTCCGTCGAAAGATTCGGCCCCGCCAACGCCCCTTGCATCGTATAGATCAGATCGAATGCATTAAAGTTTCCGACAAAGGTCATCATGGCTACCAAACCCACCGTCGGTAAGATCAACGGAAATTTTACCCGCCAAAAAATCTGCCAGGCATTAGCACCATCCACATATGCCGCTTCCATTAATTCATCGGGTATGGCGATTAATGCGGTATAAAACAAGATCATAGGCGTTCCGATATACTGCCAAACGGAGATTAATGAACAGGTGATCAACGCTGTTTCTTCTAAGCCCAGCCAAGGTCGGAAAAGTCCGCCGAGTCCAAATATATTGAGAATCGTTTTGGATACGCCCCAAACCGGACTCAGGATCAGTTTCCAAACAAAACCCACCAATACAAATGATAAAATCGTCGGAATAAACAGAACGGTCCGAAAGAAATTCCGAATTTTACCGCCTTTACATAGGACCGATGCCAAAAGCAGACCGATGGGATTTTGAACTAACATATGAATAAGGAAGAAGACAATGTTATTTTTGAAGGCTCCCCAGAAGATCGGAGCATAATACTTATCGGTAAATAGATATTTATAGTTTTGAATTCCGACAAAAATTGTATTTCGAGCATTATTGGGATCTTCCGTAAAGAAACTTAATGTCAGGGAATCCAAAAGAGGAATAACCATTACAATAACATAAATAATCAAGGCCGGAGCGATAAAAACAACCAAATGCCATGGAAACGGTTTGCGGATTTTACGGGTAGCATTCATACAGGCATTCTTCCTTTCAGCTGTGATTTAAAAATTATTTGATAAAAAATTCTCAATTCTTTTTCAACATCCTGAAAAGCTTCCAAATTGGGACAAATTCATCAAATTACTTTTTTATGAAAATAGATATCGAATCAAAATCCAAACAATTTATCCTTTGTTGTAAAGCCACAAAATAGCGGAAATTATTGCAAAGAGGGAGAGTCAAATGACTTTCAGACTCTCCCTTTTTGTAATTGAATTTTAATTGTTACAGATTATCGGCTACTTCTGCTGCGGTTTATACCATTTCGCCAAAGCGTCCTGGACATACTGCGCAGCTTCCATCGGAGTCATCGTACCGTTAATCACGTTGGCTGAAGTCTGCCAAATATCGGTATCCATCCCCGGTTCGCCGCGTCCAATAATGGAAGCGGAAATACGAATACTGGACTGACAATCCTTCCGCCAAGACAGGAATTCCTGCGCGACTGGATTTTCGATTGTATAGTCAATTTTTGCCAACGGATAGAATCCGACCATATTATTTGCGTAGAGTGTGGCAAATTCCGGAGTGGCAACCCAGTTCAGGAAGATTTTTACGGCTTCCGGATATTTCGTGGCGACATTCATACCGATACCAATATCAGTATGATCACTGATGTAGCAGGGATCATCGGCGTTATCCTTCGGAACTCGGAAAGCTCCCATTTCAAACGCACCGTTGATCATCGGCTCAAAGACTGAAATTTCCCATGAGCCGGTCGGATAAATAGCGGCTCGTCCCATCGTGAAGAGCTGCTGTGCATCGGAATACTGAACGGATTGATATCCATCCGGTAAATACGGTGCCCATTTGCCTAATTCCTCGTATGTCTTTACATACGGAGGATCTGTGAACTTCGCAGTTCCGTTGATAAGAGCCAGACGACCTTCCTCGCCCTTGTAATTTTGAACGCCGATGTTATACCAACCCATGGTCGCCGATTCCCATAAGTCATGAGTACCCATCGCCAAAGGAATGTATTCACCGTCGGCTTTAATCGCATCCAGCAGTGCCCAGAATTCATCTTTGGTTACGGGCACTTTCCAGCCTTTTTGTTCAAAAGCAGTCTTGTTATACATAAACCCATGAATTACCGATGCCATCGGCACACAATACGTGACGGATCCGTCATCGGTAGTCCAAGCAACTTTGGCAGAACTGTCAAAAAATTGCATTCCAGGCAAATCGTTCAGATTTGCGAGATATCCGGACTCATATAATTTCAGAGAAGGATCAAATGGACGACAGGTAATCAAATCACCCGCGGTTCCGCCAGCAAGCCGGGTATTCAGTTGACCATTGTAATCTTCCTGCTTTGTGGGCTGAAAAATAACTTCGATTTCCGGATGGACTTTGTTGAAAGCCGGGATAATGACATCATTCCAAATCGGAATATCATCCTGACGCCAGCTTTCAATGACCAGCTTCGCGCCTGGTTCTGCCTCTTGAGCGGCAACCGGGACAACTAAAAGCGCAAGCAGAACGAATACGACCAAAAGATATACTTTTTTCATACAATTCTCCTTTATTGATTTACCAATTTTCAGGATTTACCTGTTCGTACCATTATGCTTAATTATAAAAGTCATCCACAAAAATAACGTCTTCAAAGGTAATAAGTTTTATAGACAAAAATCATTACCTTTCGTTTTATCGTCCATATAAAAAAACCAATCAGTAATTCGATTGGTTTTTTTTGAATTTGATCTGTAAGAATCAATTGTTTTCTAATCCAAGAATATCATCGAGATAAAATATTCGAAATATGCAAATATTCTTCCGAAATAGGCCGATGCTTGCCAACAATATCGGCTAAAGGCAGCCCGATAATTTCACGTCCTTGCATCGCTGTCATTAAAGAAGTCTGCCCGGAGCTGATTAACTCAACCGCAGCGTATCCCATTCGAGAAGCCAATATTCGGTCAAACGAAGTAGGGGACCCTCCCCGTTGAACATAACTCAAATTAATCGATCGTGTGGTAAAACCCAGATCCATTTCGTCCAACTGCTTTGCCAAATCCACCATCGGGATCGGATATCCTTCCGCCATGATAATAATGCAATGCCTTTTGCCGCGTTTATAAGCGTTTTCAACCGTTTGAGCGATCTCTTCTACCGAAACAGGATCTTCTGGGATGAGCGCCATTTCGGCTCCGGAGATCATAGCGGATTGGACGGCAAGATAGCCGCATTCACGACCCATCGTCTGAACTAAAAATGCCCGGGTGTGGGATGCCGCCGTATCGCGGATTTTATCCACAGCCTCCATAATTGTATTCAGCGCCGTATCGACGCCAACGCAACTGTCCGTCCCCCATACATCATTATCAATCGTTCCGGGAATACCGATAACACGAGTTCCTTCATCACAAAGTGCCTTCGCTCCAGCCATCGACCCGTCCCCGCCAATTACTATCAGGCCATCAATTCCCTCGTTATTTAATTGCCGGACGGCTTCACGTTGACCATATGGAGTTTTCATTTCGCTGCTGCGATCGGTACGTAGGAAAGTTCCGCCATGGCTTAAAATGCCACTGACGTCTCGTCTTCCAAGCGGTACAAAATCACCATTAATCAACCCTTTAAATCCGTCCTGAACACCGTAAACTTTCAGCCCTTTATAAATCCCCGCACGAACAACCGCACGGATGGCTGCATTCATTCCCGGCGCATCTCCACCGGAAGTCAAAACCGCAATAGATCGGATTGGGGTTTCTGGTTCCATTAATTCCATTCGTTTATCCTTTCTCTTACCGCTCTTACCGCTTCATCAAGATCTAAACTAAATTTTATCATCGGACAGAAAAAGCTATGATAGGATATGCATTTCAGCCCTCTTCTACTCGGACATTTTTTTTACCAAGCTCTTGGGCTAATGCGTTTACCAATTCTTTACATATTTTTGTATCAGAATCCGGAAATTCGACTAAATGAACCTGATCGAATTCACGAATCAAAAAAGCAAATTTATCGTTTCCCGGAAATGCCGTCACCATCCCGTGTATCCGCTGCATCCGGCGGACCAATACATCCGGGTTGATTTTCGGATCGGATTCAAAAATCAAGGTGAGCAACCGTGGTTTGGGCTTCTCTTCTTCAAGGAAGATGTCTTCTTCGTCGTCGTCTGGTCCCTCTGGACCTTCATATTCCTTTTCAGAATTGGAATCAATGCCGAAGGTTGTTGTTCTTTCCTCCAGTTGGTCTTCCTGCACAGTACTATCCTCCGAACAACTCTTCTCCTTAAGGTTTTCCCACGGAAACATTTCATCTTCGATGCGATGGTCGGAAGAAAATTCTTCTTCAGAGGAAACGACACAGGCTTGTTCCGATTCCGGAATTTTTATAGAATCGGAAATTTGTTCGGTTACCGAATAAGGAGTATCTTCCCGAATCAACGGAACAGGTTGAGCCACGTAGGATTCAAAAGAGGGATTGGAGCAAGCTTCCAGCGGGGAATCCTTCTCATTTTCCGTCTCCAAAAAAGTTGTTTCTTCTGGAAAGGATGGTTTTTGTTCGCTTAAATCTCTTTCCTCAACAAAGTCATCACTTATCTCGATTTCCGCAACCTGTTCATTCGTAAACTGATCAACGTAATCCGCAAGTTGTTTCGAGATACCATTGACAACCAAGTTTTCGACTCGCATCCCGCTGATTTGCAAATCCGAACGGGATTTATCCAGCCGACCTTCGATAATCAAAATCGCGTCTGTTTTTACAGCATCCTGGACCTGATCCCAAACAGTTGGATAAAAAATAACATCAATACTGTCTCCGTTAATATCCTCAAATTTGATCGAACACATCGATCGGCTGTCCTTCTTTGTGATCATCATCCGCATACTTTGAACAAATCCGCCTACTGCAACTATGGCGCCGTTTTCAATCGCTTCCAATTGGTTGATTTGTAAGGCTTTTCGAGCTTTTAAAATCTTTCGATGAGCATTTAAAGGATGGTCCGAAACGAACAATCCCAGCAATTCACGCTCCCAAATTAATTTTTGCCGGTTTTCAATCGCAGGTGTCTGAGGAAGCGTAATTTGGGATGTCGGAATATTCATCAAATCAAACAGATCAATCTGAGCGCTGTCCTTTGATTTAAAGTTTGTGGAGCTGGCATTGATCATCATATCCATACTTGCCAATAAGGCGCCGCGTTCTCCGAAAGCATCCATCGCACCCACTTTTATCAAGCTTTCCAGTGCACGTCTGCCGACCTGCCTGAGATCGACCCGTTCGATGAAGTTGTTCAAATCGGTAAATTTTCCGTTTTGATTACGCTCATCGATAATCGGATCAACGGAATTTTTACCGACATTTTTAATGGCACCGAGTCCGAATCGAATCCTGCTCTTATGATTCGAATCCTCCTCGATTGTGAAATCCCAGTCGCTGACGTTGATTTCCGGCGGCAATACCTCGATTCCGATCGATCGGCAATCGTTGATATAAAAGGCAATCTTTGCGGAATCATTTCGGTTGGCATCCAAGATTGCAGCCATGTATTCAACGGTATAATGCGCTTTAAGATACCCCGTTTGAACGGCTAAAACTCCGTAATCAGCCGCATGACTTTTGTTGAAACCGTAATTCGCAAATTGTTCCCAATCTTTAAAAATTTCTTCGGCGGTTGTTTTTTCAATCCCGTTTTTAACGCAGCCGGAAACAAATTTCTCTCGATGCTCTTCGATTTCAGCCTTTTTCTTCTTGGAAATGGCTTTGCGAAAACTGTCTGATTCGGCAGCGGTATAACCTGCCAATTCCATCACCGCGGACATGATCTGTTCCTGATATACCGGAATCCCATATGTTTCCGCAAAAATCGGCTTCAACCGTTCATGCCGATAAAAGGGTTCCTTTTCACCGTGCATACAGGCAATATAATCCGGAATAAACTGCATCGGTCCCGGGCGATAAAGCGCTACCATCGCAATGATGTTATCCAGAGATTTCGGCTTCATCTCTTTGATATACCGGGTCATACCCGAACCTTCCAGTTGGAACACTCCGGCAGTATGACCCTGACTCAAGTAAGTAAAAGTCTTTTTATCGTCGGTCGGAATATTCTGCAGATCTAGATGAACCCCATGCCGTTTTTCAATCATGGCGCAGCATTTCTGCATTACTGTGAGCGTGGCTAACCCTAAAAAGTCGATTTTCAGCAGCCCCATTTTGTCGACATAATTCATTTCAAATTGAGCTACGGATTTTATCGGGTTATCATCCGATCCGGATGTCGGTCGATGAAGAGGGGCATATTCGACGATCGGTACATCCGTAATGATTACACCCGCCGCATGTGTGCCGACATTGCGCGTCACACCTTCCATCTCGGAAGCCGTCGTTACCAACTCCGTAAGCTTGGGATCGGCCCGTACCGCATCGCTGAATTCGGGAATTTCTTCCAGACAATTATTCAACGTAATAGATTTTCCGCTCACCGGCATTTTAATACCCGCCGGAATCAGTTTGCAGATACGGTCCACTTCCGACAAGGGGATATCCATCACCCGCCCGACATCGCGTATGGCACCTTTCGCACCCAGTGTGTTGAACGTAATAATCTGTGAAACCCGATCGGCACCGTACTTATCCGAACAATATTGCAGCATTTTATATCGTTGATCATCCTGAATATCCAGATCGATATCGGGCATCGAAATTCTTTCCGGATTCAAAAACCGTTCGAAAATCAACTTAAATTTCAACGGATCGACCGGTGTAATTCCCAATACATAAGCTACCATCGAACCGGCTCCGGAACCGCGAACGTTATACCAAATATTCTCCTCTCGGGCATGCCGCGTCAAATCCTGAACAATCAAAAAATAGGCATCGAATCCCATTTGATGAATAATGCCGAGTTCCTTTTCAACCCGTTCACGAATGACCGGTTCCCGATCGACACGATCACCGTATTTTTCTTTCAAGCCGATTTCACATAATTTCCGCAACTCGGATTCGGCGGTTTCACCCGTTTCCAACGGAAAAACTGGCAGATGATGCCCTTTGCTGCTCAAATCGACATTGCAGCGTTCCGCGATCGCCAATGTGTTTTCAATCGCGCCCGGGATATACCCGAAAAGTTTCTCCATTTCTTCCGGAGAACGCAGATAATAGGACTTAT
This sequence comes from Leptolinea sp. UBA1437, assembly GCA_002329625.1. GTDB lineage: Bacteria > Chloroflexota > Anaerolineae > Anaerolineales > Anaerolineaceae > Flexilinea. The sequence continues at coordinate 6,580 of DCTP01000039.1, read as the reverse complement.
CTGACATTCTGAATCGGTTGCTGTCCGTCAATTTCGCACCGGTTTGAATGGCGAGCATAATATCCTGATATTTCCAATCTTCGGGATCGACATAATGGGTGTCATTTGTCGCCACAAACGGGATATCATATTCCTTTCCCAGACGTAACAAAACATTATTCAGCTTTTTTATTTCCGGGACATCATGATCCTGCAATTCGATATAAAAATTTTCTCGTCCGAATACCTGAAGATACCAATCCAATTGCGCTTTAGCCGCTTCAATCTCTCCGTTTATGATCATCCGTGGCAGTTCCGCCGCCATACATCCCGAAGTTGCGATTAGCCCTTCCGCATGTTCCGCAAGGTATTCATGATCAATGCGTGGGTGATAATAGTACCCTTCCAATTGAGAGGCGCTTGCAATCTGTAGTAAATTTTTATATCCCGTCATGTCTTTTGCCAACAACAGCAAATGGGAAGAAGTTTTTTCCTTGGGATCACGAGAGGTCATCGATCCTTTGGAAAGATATCCTTCCAGCCCGATGATCGGTTTAATACCCGCCTCCTTTGCCGCGAAGAAAAATTCCACGACTCCGAACATCGTTCCGTGGTCTGTGATTGCGACGGCAGGCATATTCATCTCTTTGACACGGGTCATCAGTTTGTTGATTTTTGTGAACCCGTCCAAAAGGGAATATTCGGTATGAAGATGAAGATGAACAAATGACATAGTTATAAATGCTCCAAAGCTATTCATATTTTAGTATATTTTTCTTCGGGCATCCGCTTTTGCTTTTTTTATATTCTGCAAATTTCAGAAAAATTCCGCCTTTTTTCAATTTTTTCGATCTACTTATTTTATGACATTCGTCATGTTTCAAATGATGACATTTTGGCAATTGACAAATGCCGCCGGAGTATATAGAATAATTTATGCAAACGATTGCACAATAAGCGAAAGAAGTAACGAACAAGGGAATAAAATGACGGTTACCATATTCGATGTAGCGAAGGAAGCGAACGTGTCCGCCTCGACTGTCTCGCGGGTGCTGAATAATAAAAGCACTATCAGCGAAAATACGGTCAGACGAGTCTACGAAGCTGCCGAAAGGCTGGGATATGAACCGAATATTCTGGCGCAATCTTTTCGCAAACAGGAAACGAGAACAATTCTGATTTTAACCCCCAATATGACCAATCCTTATTATTCCAATATTCTATCGGGCATCAGTGATACGACACGATCCCTTTTTTACAGCTCGTTTATCTGCAAAACCGATTGGAATCGCGAAGAAATGAGTAATATCCTCGGAATGATGAAGAAACGGCACGCAGAGGGTGCTATTTTATTGGCATGCGAAATGGGGGAAGAGGATTGGCTTTTGCGCTATGCGAAAGATAATCCGATTATTCTCTGTTCGGAATTTAACCCGGATACCAGTATTCCTCATATTTCCATCGACAATTACAAAGCGACCGTCGAAGCCATCAAATATCTGATTTCGCTCGGCCATACAAAAATCGGAACGATCAGCAGTGTCAACAATTATCTGTCCACTCAACTCCGTCTGAAAGGATACAAAGATGCTTTGGCAGCCGCCGGAATTGAGTTCCATCCCGAATATATCGAATATGCATCCAAGGATTACAGTTACAGAAGCGGTTGTGCTTCTGCCAGAAAACTACTGTCATTGGAAGATCGGCCGACCGCTTTATTCTGCATTTCGGATGTTCTGGCAATCGGCGCCATCAATACCGCCGCCGAAATGGGTATCAAAGTACCGGAAGATTTATCGGTTATCGGGTTCGATGACGTCGAGCAAACGGCGATGTTCAGCCCGAAATTAACCACGGTCGCTCAACCATGTTATGAATTAGGGAAAAAATCGGCTGAATTGCTGATCACGGCATTAAATCAGTCCGAGGACGTTCCGCTTGAAACGGTTCTCCCGTATCAATTAATCCTAAGAGAATCGACCGGAAGTCCCGTAATAATTAAGGAGGAATCGATTTGAAAAGCACTTCAAATCGTTCACAAAAACGCAGTAAATCTTTTAGGAGGGAAAAAATGTCTAAAAAGTTTTTTGTGTTATCCGTTGTTTTCGTCTTAGTGCTTGCACTAACAGGATCCGTCCTGGCAGCTGACACATTCAAGATCGGTGTTGTCACTCCGGATGCGGACCATGGTTTCACCGGCGAGAGCGTTGCTCATGCCCGTGCAGAGCTGGAAGCAAAGTCCAAAGAACTCGGCTTTGAATACAAATTTGAAGTCGGCGGCGAAGCAGCCAAACAGATTGCCGCTCTCGAGACCATTCTTGAGTGGAAACCGGATGTCATCGTCCTTTGGCCGTTGGAAGGTCAACAATTAAAGAACATTGCCATGACCATTATGGATTCCGGTGTGAAACTGATCATCTATGATCGTCTGATTGACGGTTTCAAACCGACCGCCGAAATTATGGGCGACAACGAGAGTATCGGAAAAATGATGGGCGAATATCTGCTCAAGTATTTCGACGAACAACTCAAAGCTGGCGAAACAATCACCTACCTGCGCTTTATCGGTGACAGCTCGACCGTTTCCATCCAGCGATCGAAGGGTATGGATGATGTGATTGCCGCATCCGCATACAAAGATCAATTCAAGCAGATTCAGGAAAACTATCAGACCGACTGGTCAAACGCAAAAGCACAGGAACAGATGGAAAACTGGCTGAACACGGCTGATGCGAAGGAAATCGAAGATCTGGATTTGATCGTAACCCATGATGATGAGGTTGTCGACGGTGTCGTAGTTGCTCTCAATAACTACTATAACAGCAATCCTTCGGCAAAACTGAACGTGAAACTCATCACGGGTGTAGGCGGCAGACGAGAAACACTGGCAACCTTCGATAAACCGGTTGCAAACGGTATCGATCTGGTAACCTATTATTTCAGCCCATCCTTCATTCGTGAAGCCATCCGCTTAGGTATTGCCGCCGCCAAAGGCGAACAATATCAGGGACAAGATATAAATGGGCAACTCTTCCTCATCCCGTCCATTGAAATTGACAAGACCAATGTCGAAGAGTTCCGCAACAGTGAGGCTTTCAAGGAACGCTATAGCATTTCACTCAACTAACCATTTTTATCTTTTCAAGTGTATACTGCCGGTCCGGTTTTTTTAGACCGGCAGTTTTTCAATAAAGTATAAGGAGAACCTGCCTTGCTCGTAGAAATGAAAGGAATCGTAAAAACTTTCGGACCGGTGGTCGCCGTGGATCATGTAGATTTTACGGTCTATCCGAGGGAAATACGAGGGCTGTTGGGAGAAAACGGCGCCGGTAAAACGACTCTGATGAATGTGCTTGCGGGAACTTTTCCGCCGACCGAAGGGGAGATCTATATTGACGGAAAGAAAGTCCAATTCTCCAATTCGCTGCAAGCGATTAAGATGGGAATTCGTTTTATTCACCAGGAAATCAGCCTCTGTAACGATTTGAAAGTTTTTGAAAATATGTTTTTGGCAGAAGAAATTCTTCTGCCGAACGGCCTCTTAAATAAGAAGGAAATGATCAAAAGGGCAACCGAAGTTTTTAACCGAATGCAGGTTAATATCAATCCGGAAGAACTTGTTTGGAATTTGCAACCTGCCGAAAAGCAACTGGTTGAAATTGCCCGTGCTCTGTTGTTTAAGAGTGACCTGATTATTATGGATGAGCCGTCTACCGCTTTGACGACCAAAGATATTGAACGGTTGTTTGTCATTATGCGCCAGTTGAAATCGGAGGGCGTCAGTTTTATTTATATTTCGCATAAAATGCCTGAACTGTTTGAAGTATGTGATACTTTTTCGGTTATGCGAGACGGAAAATTGGTTGCGGAGGGGAATTTTTCGGATGTAAATGAGCAGGAGATCACCGAGTTGATGATCGGTCGACAACTCGCCGAAGAAGAATTCTCTCATAAACCTTGTTATCGAACGGACGAAATTGCCCTTTCAGTCCGAAATCTTTCTGGTCCGGGCTTTCAAAATATCAGTTTCGATTTGCATAGAGGAGAGATTATCGCCATCACAGGTTTGCAGGGATCCGGACGAGATTCTTTAGCCGATGCGCTTTTCGGCGCGATCCCTTCTTCGGGAGAAATTGAGATTTTTGGTAAAAAGATCAATCCGGAAAGCGGAATCATCGATCGAATGAAGTCGGGCATAGCCATGGTGCCACGTTCTCGAAAAGAACGGGGTATTTTAAATGATCTTTCCATTTATGATAACCTTTATATGGCTCATCTAAACACCAAACATAAAGGGCTATTGATCCAACCCAAAGACCAAAAGGAACGGTTTAAACGCCAACAGGAATCATTGTCCATTAAAACGGACGATCCCAAAAATCCGATCACCTCTCTTTCTGGGGGAAATCAACAAAAGATCATTCTCGGACGTTGGTTGGAAGCTGATGCAGAAATCATCCTTTTTGATAATCCGACGCAAGGGATCGATGTCGGGACAAAATTCGAAATATATCACTTGATACTCAATTTAGCGAAACAAGGGAAAGCAATTATCGTATTCAGTTCGGAGTTTCCCGAGATTTTCAAAGTGGCCGATTCCTGTATCGTTCTTTTTAAAGGAAATATCAATGCCCGTCTTTCACGTGAAGAAATAACCGAAAGAAATATTATGTACTATTCAACCGGAGCAAATTTGGAGGCAGAAAAAAATGACAAGTGTGATTCAAAAAAACTCTCTTAAATCTTTCCTGAAGAAACTCGTTACCCAATACAGCTACTGGTTGTCTTTCTTCATGCTCTTGATTCTGGCGGTCGCGGTAAATACCAGCTTCCTGCGCTGGAGCAATATCAGTAACATTTTCGTTCAAACAGCGACAACCGGAATCATTGCATTGGGGATGACGATGATTATTTCTGCCGGCCAGATTGATATCTCCGTAGGCGCTCAGGTCGCGATTATCTCCGGATTGGGCATTGTTATCCTAAACAGGACCAATAGCATCCTGATCATGTTCTTGTTTTGTATGGGACTGGGCTTCATCATCGGTCTGTGTAATGGTTTATTGGTTTCAAAAGGTCGCATGCCGGCTATGATCGCCACACTGGCGACACAAAGCATCTGCCGTTCGTTGATTAACCAGCTTGGTCAGGGCGGACCTTTCACAGTGTCCGATGTCAATTACGGAAGTTTTNNTTCGAAAAGTCGCCGCCGGCTATGTTCCGCTGGGCAATTTTCGGATTCCTTATCCCATGTTAATGTTCATCGGCTTTTCGCTGTTGTTCGGATTAATCATGAGCCGGACAAAACTGGGCAAACATATTTATGCCGTAGGCAGTAATCAGACTTCGGCAAGATTAGCCGGTGTTAATGTGGAAAGAATCCAAAATCTGGTGTTTATCATAACCGGTCTTCTTTGTGGCTTTTCGGGCTGGCTTTATGCATCGCGTGTGATGGCTGTGGCAGCAGCTAGTGCGGGCAACGGATATGAAATGGAAGTTATTGCTTCAGTCGCTATCGGTGGAACGGCAATGACCGGAGGACGCGGGCAGATAATTGGTACTTTTTTGGGTGCCCTGATGTTTAAAATCATCAATAACATTTTGACCATGGCAAATGTACCTACTTTCTTGAACGGCGCAATCAGCGGTTTGATTATTATCGTAGCGGTTCTGATGCAGAACGTTCAGAACAAAAGCAAATAGGAGGAATGATCCATATGTTAAATGTCGGGATTATCGGATGCGGAAAAATCGCCGAAGTTCGTCACGCACCGGAATATTTGGAAAACCCCAGTTGCAATATCGTCGGCTTTTTTGACGAAATCCCTGCGCGTGCGGAAAGCTATGCGGAAAAATTCGGCGGAAAAGCCTTTAATACAATCCAAGAGTTGTTAAACAGCGGCGTGGATGCGGTGAGCGTATGCACTTCCAATACCACACATGCGGAAATTTCCATCCAGGCGCTCAATGCCGGTGTTCATGTTCTCTGTGAAAAACCGATGGCCACAACATTGGAGGATTGCCAGAAAATGGTTGAAGCGGCGGAACGGAACGGGAAATTCTTAATGATCGGGCAAAATCAACGCCTGGCGAAAGCCCATGTCAAAGCCCGGAAGTTGATTGAGTCGGGAGAAATCGGTAAAATTTTGACTTTTCGGACCACTTTCGGGCATCCCGGCCCGGAAAGTTGGACTGGTCAGAAAAATTCCTGGTTTTTTGATAAAACGAAAGCGGCTTTCGGTGCCATGGCTGATTTGGGAGTTCATAAGACGGATCTAATCCATTTTCTAACGGGAGATGTGATCACCGAAGTCACCGCACAATTAGGGACACTGGATAAAAAATATCCGGATGGAACCCCTATTTCGGTAGATGATAATGCTTATTGCATTTATCAAACTAGAGGTGGCATCATCGGAACGCTTCATGTCAGTTGGACTTTTTACGGAGACGAAGATAATTCGACAATTCTTTATGGCACAGATGGAGTAATCCGTTGTTATGATGATCCAAAGTATTCTCTGATTGTTGAAAAAAGAGACGGCGGACGCGCTTATTACATTTTAGATCAGATGACATCCAACAAAGAACAGACTTCCGG
>DCTP01000096.1:29529-38793 GCA_002329625.1 Leptolinea sp. UBA1437 | reverse complement strand
AAAGGGTTTTGAAAATCGCAGTTTATCCTCCTAAATTCAAGTTTACAAGTTACGAAATCAGAGGAAATTGATTTGTAATCCACATTAATAAATGGGAAAGTTGTGTTTGTAAGCGTTTGCCGAATCCAATCATTAATCCTTAGAGAAACTCACGAAGAGCCGCTGCAATCATCTCCAAACCGGCCTGATCGTCTTCCGAAAAGCGATCAGGCTTTTTACTATCCAAATCTATGACACCGATCAACTTGCCTGACCGATTTGATAATGGAATGACAATTTCCGATGCCGACTCCGAATCACAGGCAATATGCCCCGGAAAAGCATGCACATCCGGTACCCGAACTGTTTCCTGAGTGGCAAAAGCCGTTCCGCAAACCCCTTTGCCTAAAGGAATGTGGATACAAGCCGGTTTTCCCTGAAAGGGTCCTAAGATCAATTCCCCTTCTTTTTCCAAATAAAAACCAGCCCAACTGACATCCTCCAATTCCGTCATCAATAAAGCCGCAGTATTTGCTAAAATCGCGACCTGATCTGTCTCTCCCTGTAATAGAAAAACAAGTTGCCGAACCAACTGTTTATAATCCATAAAATCCTCCGGACCGACTGATTGATATAAAAAAGCGGATGGAGAGAATGACTCCGTCCGCTTTTTTGATAATGAAACGATTATCTGGATGATTTGTTCTTAGAGAGGATATCAAAGGCAACCGCAAAAATAACTACCAAGCCTTTAACAATCTGTTGAACATCACTGGATATGCCCATTAATGACATTCCGTTATTTAGGATTCCCATAATCAAACCGCCGACCAGTGCGCCTGTGATGGTACCGATGCCACCGGAAGCGGAGGCACCACCCAAGTAACAGGCAGCGATAGCATCCATTTCAAATCCCTGACCAGCCAATGGGCTGGCTGAATTCAATCGCGCAGAAAATACAATACCGGCAACGGCACTCATAAATGCCATGTTGATATAAATAATATACTTGACTCTGCGGATATCGATACCGGACAATTCAGCCGCTTTGGCATTTCCGCCCACCGCATAGATATGACGGCCGAGTGTCGTTTTGGTCAAAATAAAATTATAGAATAAGGCTAAAACCCCGACAATCAGCAGAACATAAGGGATCCCTTTATACAGAGCCAGACGCCAGAAAACCAACAAAATCGCAGCCGAAATGATAGCGGTTTTTAGGAAAACGCTGCCGACACTTGAAACTTCAAACCCGTATTTCAATTTCTGTTTTCTTGAATTTAATTGACCGATCAAAATAAGAATACAAAAAATGATGGCTACGACAATTGTTGTGATATTTAAACTGGATTTAATTCCGAATAAATTCCCGATATAATCCTTGACGTATCCGGAAGAAATTTGGACATAAGAAGATGGCAACGGAGCCAGTGTTTTCCCTTGTAAAATCACCAAAGTTAATCCGCGAAAGATTAACATACCGCCGAGTGTCGCAATAAATGGTGGCATATTGACCATTGCGATCCAAAAGCCTTGCCATAAACCGATGATTATGCCGGAAATAATACAAATAATAATCGTGATCCAAACTGGCATTCCCCAGTTGTACATCATAACGCCAGCAAAAGCACTGACTACAGCGACGACCGAACCGACGGACAAATCAATGCTTCCCGTTAAAATAGGTAATAACATTCCGATTGCAAGAACGAGAACATATCCGTTCTGCATAATAATGTTATACACATTCATTGGTTTTCCGAATCGCCCATTGGTTGTCACAAAAAAGAAAAGTGCCAAGATGACCAGGGCGATGATCATCCCATATTGGCGGAAATTAATTTTCGTTTTCGTTACTTTTGCTGTTTGCTCCATTTTTTGCTCTCTTTCTGGTATCGGTTAATATATCATCCATGATTCTTTCCTGAGTTATTTCGCTGCCTTTTAGTTCGCTGATAATTCTTCCTTCATTTAATACATATACGCGATCGCACATTCCTAAAAGTTCAGGCATTTCAGAGGAAATAAATATCAAACATTTCCCTTCTTCGACCAACTGGTTCATAAATGTGTAAATTTCATATTTTGAACCGACATCGATACCGCGAGTCGGTTCGTCAAGAATGAGAACATCGGGATCGGAAAACAAACCGCGGCTAAGCATCACTTTTTGCTGGTTACCGCCTGAAAGTGTACCGGTAGGTTGTAAAATCCCGGTAGAACGAATATTCAATCTTTTCCGATATTCGTTTGCGACTTTGATTTCCTCATTTTCATTAATCACGGAACGATCGCTGATAGCTTGCAAATTCGCAATCGTAATGTTATGCCGAATATCATCGATCAGATTCAGCCCCGCCCCTTTTCGATCTTCCGTCAGATACATTACACCTTGATTAATCGCATCGGCGATATTTCGAAATTCAACTTCTTTCCCATCTTTAATTATTTTTCCGGAAATATCTTTGCCATATGCTTTCCCGAAAATACTCATGGCAAGTTCTGTACGACCCGAACCCATCAACCCCGCAAAACCGACGATTTCGCCTTTCCGAACATTGAACGAGACATTGTCAATTACTTTTCTGCCTTCGTAAAGCGGATGATAGACATTCCAATCTCTCACCTCGAATCCGATTTGGCCGATTTTCGGAACGCGCTTTGGATATTGATCCGTCATTTCACGGCCGACCATGTCCTTGATGATTCTGCTTTGGGTGATTTCATCTATTCCCTTATAAAGTGTTTCAATCGTAGCACCGTCCCGAATCACGGTAATCGCATCCGCAATCTCTTCCACTTCATTTAATTTATGTGAAATAATAATGCAGGTGATTCCATGTTCCTTCATTCCCTGCACCATTTGCAACAATCTTTGACTGTCTGCATCATTCAAAGAAGCGGTAGGTTCATCCATAATCAATAAACGGACATTTTTCGCAAGTGCCCGCGCAATTTCAACCATCTGTTGTTTCCCGACGCCAATATCTTTTACCAGTGTTTCTGGATTTTCATCCAGCCCAACTCGATTAAGCATCATAATTGCCTTGTTATGGCATTCGTTCCAATCGATCACCTCAAGAGGACCGACTTTATGTGCGGTCTCGTTCCCCAAAAACATATTTTCCGCGATGGATAAATAAGGAATCAATCCCAGTTCCTGATGGATAATTACGATACCGACTTTTTCACTGTCTTTCAGATTGAAAAATTTACATTCATTCCCATCATAAATAATTTTTCCCTCATAGCTTCCGTGAGGGTACCAACCGGACAAAACATTCATCAAGGTTGATTTGCCCGCCCCGTTCTCTCCTACTAGAGCATGGATTTCCCCTTCACGCACTTGAAAAGTCACATTATCCAATGCACGGACACCAGGAAACTCCTTGGTGATAGATTGCATTTCGAGAAGAATTTTCTCCATTTGTTCCGCTCCTTGAATATTTGGTTCCTGATTCACAGGGCTTGGTGGATATTGAAATAAAAGTTGTCGTTCCGGTGGGTAAAAATTGTCGTTCGGTAGAATCAAGGAATTTTCAACTTTTATTTTAATATGCGACCACGATTTTGTACAAGTATATTTTTGAATGAGGGCAGTGTAAAAATCACACTGCCCTCGAAAAAACTATCAATACTGAATGGTTATTTAACCGCTATTTGATCTTCGGTATAATAGCCGCTGTCGATCAGCATTTCTTTGTAATTTGATTTATCAACGACAACCGGATCGCAAAGATATGAAGGCACAATCTTCACACCGTTGTCATAATCGGTTGTATTGTTGACTTCGACTTCTTCCCCGTTCAGAATCTGGGAAGCCATCTTTACCGTCCGTTCGGCTAATGTGCGGGTGTCTTTGAACACGGACATCGCCTGATATCCCTGAATCAGGTTAATTGTATTGGGGATATCGCAGTCCTGACCGGTAATGATCGGCCAATTGTCCAGTGTGAAGCCGGCTGCCTTCAATGAGTTGGCAATTCCCAGTGCCAGTGAGTCGTTTGGAGAAAGCACCACATCCTNNAGGTTATCCATACGAGCCTGTGCATCATCCGTGCCCCAGCCGAGAATCGCGACGGTGTTGAAATCGATCTGTCCGGATGGGCAAACCAGTTTCCCTGAATCAAGATAGGGTTGCAAAACGTCTATTGCACCCTGATAGAACAGGTGAGCATTGTTATCATCCGGTGAACCGCCGAAGAATTCAATATTGAACGGGCCGGCTGCATTTTCCAGATCCAGTGCTTTTACGATGTAATCGCCTTGGAATTTACCGACACGATAATTATCAAATGAAGTGTAATAATCAACGTATTCGGTTCCGGTGATCAAGCGATCATAAGCGATAACAGGAATTCCGTTATCTTTCGCCGTCTTGAGCACATCACCCAAAGCACCGCCGTCAATGGAAGCGACAACCAACAGTTTCACATCATTCAAAATCATATTTTCAAGCTGGGAAATCTGAAGCGCAACATCGTTATTCGCAAATTCCAGAATAACTTTGTAACCGGCTTTTTCAAGCTGAGTCTTCATGTTATTCCCATCCTGATTCCATCGCTGCAGGCTGTTGGTGGGCATAGCCACACCGATCAATTCACCTTCAGCAAAGACCGGTACTGAAACCGCTAAAACTACCAGAGCTAACAAAACAAATATAAACTTTTTCATCGATCTCTCCTTCTTAATTTGCTGGATTTACCAGTTTGATATAAAAAACGATTTTCGAAAAAATCCAAAGTAATCAAACGATATTAATTTTATCATTAATCTCGAAATACTTTAGATTTATTTCCCCTCCTATAAAGCCGCCAATTCGTTGAATGAATCTTTCAAATCCGTATAAAGTTTCCGATATAACGGATAATATTTATCATAAACATCCGAATTGGCTCGAATCGGTTCCTGCACGGATTTATCGTGAATTAAGGAATCGCATGCTTCCGGCACCGAACTGAACAACCCCACGCCGACTCCGGCAAGAATCGCCACGCCTAAAGCCGGACCTTCCTTGTTATCGATTGTTTTCACCGGGCAATGGTAATTATCGGCAAGCATCTGTCGCCAGACAAAGCTCCTGCCGCCTCCGCCGGTCGCGGTCATTTCGCTGGTTTCGATGTCCATTTCGCGCAGGATACTAATACTATCCCGCAAGGAATAGCTGACACCTTCCATTACCGCACGGATTAAGTGAGCCCGTTTATGAATGCCGGACAATCCGAAGAATACTCCCCGGCAATTGGGATCCAAATGCGGGGTTCGTTCCCCGTTCAGATAGGGCAAATAAATCAGCCGGTCCGATCCGGGAGTGATTTTATCTGCCTTTTCACTCATCACATCATACGGATCGATCCCCCGTTTTTCGGCTTCCGCGACTTCTTCCGCACAGACGTTATCGCGTAACCATCTCAATGAAAGACCCGCTGCCTGATGAACCCCCATCACATGCCATGCTCCGGGAACCGCGCAGCAAAAAGTATGAACCCGACCTTGGGGATCGATTTTGATCCCCGAACTATGGGCAAAAACGACGCCTGAAGAACCGATTGTTGTGAACGCCAATCCATCCCGTACGACGCCGGTGCCGACTGCAGCGGCTGCGTTATCTCCCGCTCCGCCGACAACGGGTGTTCCGGCTTTCAGCCCTGTTTCGGATGCGGCACGGGCACTGACCAAACCGGTAATCTCCTGTGATTCATAGACTTTTCCCAACAAACTTTTATCGATATCCAACTTTTCCAAAACTTCATCGGACCATTTTCGTTTGGGTACATCCAACAACTGCATTCCAGAAGCATCCGATACTTCGGTGGCGAATTCGCCGGTCAACTTATAGCGAACATAATCCTTTGGAAGAAGAATATGAGCACATTTTTCATAAATTTCCGGTTGATGATTGCGCACCCATAATATTTTTGAGGCGGTAAAACCCGTTAGTGCGGGGTTGGCGGTTATCTCGATAAGACGTTTCGCCCCCACTTTTGCGGTAATTTCTTCACATTCTTTAGCTGTCCGTTGGTCAAGCCAGAGAATGGAACGGCGCAATACTTTACCGTCTTTATCCAACATCACTAATCCGTGCATCTGGCCCGAAATGCCCAGGCCTTTAACATCAGAAGGATTTATTTTACTTTGCGCAATAACAGATCGAATACTGTTGCATGCGGCATGCCACCAATCATCCGGTTCCTGTTCTCCCCAACCGTTTTGTTCCTGATAAAGCGGGTATTCGATGGTTTCGGAACCGTGAACATAACCGTTCTCATCAAACAGAACGGTTTTCGTCCCACTGGTTCCGAGATCAATGCCGATCAGATAATTCATGAGTTTATCCAAACAGAATTTGATTAACGACGCCTTCCAAATATTCCTGGCGACCGCTCTTATTTGTTTTTACATCGCCCATTTCCAAGGCATATTTTTCCAATTCCTGAATTGTGACGGTTCCGTCGACAATTTTCTTGCCGATGCCGCTCTTATAACCGGCATAACGATCTTCCACGAATTGATCGATTCTACCGTCCTGAATTAACTTATCAGCCATTCGCAACCCCAGCGCCATCGTATCCATACCCATAATGTGGGAGATAAAAATATCATCCGGCTGGAATGAGGCACGACGGGCTTTTGCGTCGAAATTCAAACCGCCGGTCGTAAATCCGCCCGCTTTCAAAATTTCATACATGGCAAAAGTCGAATCATATACATCATTCGGGAATTGGTCGGTATCCCACCCAAGCAGCAAATCGCCGATATTGGCATCGACCGAGCCGAAATATCCTTCGGTCCGCGCTACCCGTAATTCATGCTGGAAGGTATGTCCGGCCAGTGTTCCGTGATTCGCTTCCAAATTCAACTTCATGTTCAGGCCATATTTCCGCAAAAAACCGATTACGGTTGAGGCATCAAAATCATATTGGTGCTTCGTCGGTTCTTTCGGTTTCGGTTCGATGTAAAATGCTCCCTTAAAACCGATGCTTCGACCGTAATCCGTCGCCAAATGCAGTAAGCGTGCCATATTATCCAATTCGAGACCCATATTGGTATTCAAAAGGGTTTCATACCCTTCGCGGCCTCCCCAAAAAGTGTAACCGGAACCGTTTAATCGGACGGTTACTTCAATGGCTTTTTTCGCCTGAGCAGCCGCGTAAGCAAAAGCATCCGGATTGCAGGAAGTGCCGGCACCGTGCATATAGCGCGGATTGTTGAACATGTTGGCGGTTCCCCAAAGCAGATTCTTTTGATATTCTTTCATCAGCTGTCTCAAATAAATCGACGATTCTATCCAAATTTTTATTGGTTTCAGCCAGGTTCGAGCCTTCCGGAGCAATATCGCGATCATGGAATGCGAAATAGTCTATGCCCAGCTTATCAATAATTTCAAAAAAAGCATGCGCTTTGGCTTCGGCGAGCTCCATCGGATCGGTTTTGCCGAATGTCTTATCCGCGGTGGCTACCCCGAACATATCGGCTCCGGCCGCACAAATGGTATGCCAGTAAGCGGCTGAAAAGCGTAATTGATCCTTCATTTTTTTACCGGCTACAATTTCTTCCGGATTATAAAATTTATATGCAAAAGGGTTATCGCTTTGCGGCCCTTCATATTTAACCTTGGGAATTCCCGGGTAATATTCTTTCATGGATTCCACTCCTGAATCTGAACTTTATTCATCGTGCTCGTACACGAAGATTGTATAGATTATACTATGATTCTATCGGTTGACTGCTACTTACTAATGTAACTATTTTCTTGTGATTAATGGCTATTATTTAAGATGAAAGACTAAAGGTTGTATTTTATTTTGACACTTAAATCGGTATAGAGGTGATCACTTTCTGGGATAGCGTCGTTCAGTACGGCATCAAAAAGAATTTTGATACTTTGATATCCTTGCGTAAACGGTTGTTGACACACGGTTGATTTAACGATTCCATTTTGAATGCCTTCGATCACTGCCGGTGTCAGATCAAAGGTGAAAATATCCAATTTCTTCTCAAGCCCTAAATCTCGGACAGCCTGAAGTCCGCCTTTTGTACCACCGGCGTTAAAACAAAGCGCATTGATTTCTTTTCTCTCTTCCAACATTCTAAGGGTTTTTTGATAAGCAATTTCATCGTTATCTTCCGCCTCAATTACTTCAACGATTTCGCTTTGGGGGAATTCTTTCTCTAACACCCTTTGACATCCTTCTACCCGCATGCGATGACCTTCCAAGTTATTGGTACAGGCAATCACTCCCAGTCGAGCCTTACCACCTGTAATATAGCCGATCATTCCTCCCAATGTTTCGCCGCTTTTATAATAATCACATCCCACATAAGCGAGATAATTTACCCCGGCTAAATCCAAATTGAAGCAGACAACATGAATTCCGTCCGCGATCATTTCATTCAAGGCATCCCGGATCATTGGATCACTCACCGGGGTAATGGCAAACGCATCAATTCCTTCATTAACGAAGGTTTTGATTAATTCAAGCTGTTCCTTCGCGTTATAGCCTCTCATTTTTCTCATTTTCAACTGAAAGCCGAAATCTTCGATTTCTTGTCCAGCGGCTTCGATTCCCAAAATGACATCATCAAAAAAGGGGTTTCCGATACTGTTGATCAAAACACCGATAACAAACTGACGATTCCGTGAGGCAAGCGCTTTCGCAACCGAATTTGGCTTGTAGTCCATTGCTCGCGCGATCTCTTTAATTCGCTGAGCAACTTCTTTATTGACCCCGGGACGATCGTTTAGTGCTCGATCCACTGTCCCGCGGGAAACGTTGGCAATTCTCGCAATTTCCTTAATGGTTCCGGCCATCTTGACTTCCTTAAATAATATCGAATCAGAGTTAAACTATGTTCTGTTTAATATTTTACATTCGAAAAATTCCTTTAGCGTCGAAACATTAAATTATAAATATAGTTTCTTAAGCTTCCAATTACAAATTTACCATCTATAATTCGGAAGATAAAAAATGTTTCGCGATAAGTCAAATCGATTCATTGGCTTTCGGGAAACGATCATTCTGAAGGTAAAATTATTAATTTAGGGAATCTTATTTCTTATTGGAGAAAATACTATGAAACGCTCTGAAATTAATCAAATAATTCGTAATGCGGATACCTATTTAAAGAAAATGAATTTTTATCTTCCCGAATGGGCTTATTGGGACTGGGAAACATGGAAAAAGAAAGATCGCTCAACATTGCATGAAATCCTCACAAAAGAGATGGGTTGGGATATCACGGATTTCGCTTTGGATGACTTTTATCATCGGGGAATGCTGCTTA
>DCTP01000096.1:22854-29494 GCA_002329625.1 Leptolinea sp. UBA1437 | reverse complement strand
GAAGACGGGCAAAAATGTCTTCTTCATTTCCATTGGGATAAAGTTGAGGATATTATCAACCGCGGCGGCGGAACATTAAAACTTCAGTTTTATAACGCAACTGCGGATGAACAGTTGGATCAGAAAAATCCGGTAATTTTATATGTTGACGGCATTCGTACGGAAATAGAACCCGGGGGAATCCTTTCGCTTGTCCCAGGCCAAAGCGTCACATTACCGCAGCGTAATTATCACAGTTTCTGGGGCGACGGGAAAGTTTTGGTCGGAGAAGTTTCCAAAGTGAATGATGATCATACCGATAATCGTTTCTTCGATCCGATTCCCCGTTTCCCGAAGGTAATCGAAGACGAACCTATTTTCCGCCCGATGATTGGGGATTATAAAAATCTGTAATGAACCGAACCGCAAAACCACGCTTCCCCGCTATTTCTGCGGGGTTTGTCTGTCTGGATATATTCCCCGGCTTAGCTCACATTGACGGGGAAGAATTTGACCGGAATTTTATACCCGGCCGCGCGGTAGAAATCGATGCGACCACATTCGCAACCGGGGGTTCCGTTTCCAATACTGGCATGGCTCTGGTCAAATTAGGTATCGAGACCCGGTTAATCGGAAGAATCGGAAAAGATCCGTATGGGGAAATTCTGCAACAAATTTATCGTCAACGCGGAAAAAATTTGGCGGACGATCTTCACATTATCCCCGATGAAGCGACCGGACATACTTACGTAATCGATCCAAACGGACAGGAAAGGCGTTTTCTTTTCCATCCCGGTTCCAGTGATCATTTTGGGTTGGAAGATGTTCCCGAGGAAAGCTTGGATCAAGCCGGTCTTTTTCATTTCGGCTATCCGTCATCCATCAAGAGATTATCCGCCGGTGACGGAAATGATCTTACGGCAATTTATCTGCATGCGAAACAAAAGGGACTTACAACTTCGATGGATACGTCCATGCCTGATCCGACGCGGTTCTCCGGTCAAGCGGATTGGAAAAATATTTTTCGAAAAGTCCTTCCTTATACGGACTTATTCTTACCGAGTTTTGAGGAAATTCTGTTTATGCTTGACCGTGAAAGGTTCGAACGATTGAACCGTAGTGGTGATGTAATCGCGAGAGCGGAAAAGCCACTGATTCGCGATTTGACCGATCAATTGTTGGAGATGGGGACCGGAATTGTCATGCTCAAATTAGGCTATCGTGGATTATACTTACGGACAGCCAAGATAGACCGATTAAACCGATTGGGGCGGGCAGCTCCCTCCGATTTGGCTGCGTGGGAAGACCTGATGATTTATCAACCGTCTTATAAAGTGTCCGTTGCGGGAACAACCGGTGCCGGAGATGCGTGCATCGCGGGACTTTTAGCCGCTTTTCTGCGGGATACGTCTCCCGACGATGCAGTAAAAGCCGCAAACGGAGCAGGTGCATGTTGTTGCGAAAAACCGGATGCATTCAGCGGAATACAAAGTTGGGAACAAATGTGTGATCGGATCGATAACGGCTGGGAAATTGTTCAGGAGATATAATCAATGCAAGAAGAAAAAGAAATAATTCGCGATAATCTCGAAATTTGCCCGAATTGTCTGGAACCGAATGAAAAGGATCTGGCAAATTGCGCTTATTGTGGTATGCCATTAAAAAAACAGACTGAAACCGCCGGTGAAGTCCTTTCATCCGAATCAATTGAAAAACCGGATTCGGATAATTCGGATGAATCGGCAAAACCCCATCCCCCCAAGGCTCCGGCGGAAGAGAAAAAACCTAACCGGGGGATGGCTTATGCCATGCGGGGGATGGGTATTTATTTGATTTTTTATGCGGTTACCGAAATTCCCCGATCTTTAAAGGTGGAAGATCCTAAGAACAGGATGCTTGCGATTGTCAGCGACATTATTTATATGGTTGCGGGCGTTATGATGGCATGGCCTTTATTCAAAGATTATCAGAAGAAAAGAAAAGAGAAGAAAGAGAAAGAATCGGCAGAGCTCGTCGATTCGCAAACGCCGGATAACATGGGCGAAGAAACGGTTCATTCTTCCGAAATCATAGATGGAACGTTCAAAGACAACTTAAACAATGCAGAAAAGCAGGCGGATGATTCAAAGGCATATGAATATGAAAAAGAGCCTGTTTCTCAGGGAGATGATCATCCGTCGGATTAAATTTTTATAAAATGGCTGCACACAATTCAAAAAAGACGAGCACAAAGATTGAAAAGGAAGTTGTCGAAAAGCCGAATGAGATCTCTNNGATTTTATTGGAATTGTCTTAATCGCCGCCGGTTTTTTCAATATTCCCTCATTGTTGAAGAAGCCTGAGACACAAAGCGATTGGATGATGCTTGTCATTGTTCTGGTATTCTTAATATCGGGTCTGATCCTCCTATTTCTCCCTCGTTTTTTGCAAAAGAAGAGGAATAAAAATTAAGACGTGGTAATGATTGTTTGAAAAGTAATTCGAAGATGAGGTTATAAAAATCGCATGCTGTATTTGAAGGAAAATCATCAGGAACTGGATGCCGTCGTATTTGATCTCGGGAATGTTCTGTTGGACTATGATCCACCTAGATTTATGAGAGATATCGGTATTCCCGATCAAAATCATGAACTGATGGGAAACATCCTTTTCAATAATAAAAATATATGGCCTAAGTGGGATTTGGGCGTCCTGAACAGAGAGGGAATTATTCAACAGGCTATTCTGGTCGAACCTTCTCTCAAAGATGAGATTATAAAATATATGGAAAATTGGGACAATTACTTTTATGCCGTTCCCCATAATGTGGCAGCCATGTATCGGATTAAAGAGACCGGCACCAAAGTCTATGTTCTTTCTAATTTTTCTCAGGAAACTTTTGAGAAGATCAGAGAACACAATGCATTTCTGTTCGACTTTGACGGTATGGTGATCTCTTATCAGCATCATTTGATTAAACCGGATCCGAGAATTTATCAATTATTAATCGAAACGTATAACATCAATCCGGCTCGGGCGGTCTTTATCGATGATCTGGAAGAAAATGTAAAAGCCGGAAGAGAAGCGGGATTTTTCGGTATTCATCTACCGCCATGTGCCGATGTCACACCCTACTTTCTGTTTCCAGAAGGACAAGAAACGGTGGAAAATTCGGAGTTCAGACAGGAAACAAAATGAATTCGGATGACGAATCAAATTCCTTTCACACAATCACGATCGGAATTGCCGGTGGGACCGGTTCGGGGAAAACCACTTTTTCACAGGAACTGGTCTCCAGACTGAACACCGATAAAATTGTTTATATTTCCCACGACTCCTACTACAAAGATCTTTCGTTCATGCCTCTGGAAGAGCGTAAGAAAATGAATTTTGATCATCCCGATTCGTTAGATACAGACCTGATGATTCAACATTTAATTGCGCTGAAAGAAGGAAAAAGTGTGGATATTCCGGTCTATGACTTTAAAACCTTCACACGTACCAATCAAGTGGAACATATTACTCCTCAACCGGTTATTTTGGTTGAGGGAATATTGATCTTTGCGATTAAAGAACTCCGGGATCTGATGGATATCAAGATTTTTGTCGATACGGATGCGGATATTCGTTTTATGCGACGGTTGAAACGGGATATCGAAGAACGAGGAAGAACGATGGAATCGGTTTATGACCAATATCTCAATGAAGTTCGCCCAATGCATGAAGCATTTGTTGAACCTTCGAAACGATATGCCGATATTATCGTTCCACGCGGCGGCAGAAATGATGCGGCACTGGATATGCTGGCTGCTAAAATCAGGGATTATCTTTCCTGAGCCCTTCATTCACATATGAGAAGAACCGTTTGGTATTCTGCTTTTTCCGATTCATTCGGGTTGTTTTTTAACGATCACGCCTCCGATCAACTCTGATTTTTACACATTTTTATTACCTTTGTCAGACAAATACATGTAAAATACCATATGACAAATTGTTTGCTATGTAGAATAATTCTAGTAGCTAAAATAATTATGCAAGGAATGGCTTTAGCCGATTTTGGTCAATTGGATGGGTAGATGCAAAATTGATTGAAAAGGCACTTGGACAATAATTGCGATTAAACGATGTTAAGAAATTCCTTTCTGAATTTATTCAAAAAGGAACGGTAACTCTTCTAAATCAAAAAAAGATATCAGATTGACCCGATTTAGAAATAATCAAAGGCAAAATTAAAAAAAGATATGAAAATTGACTTTCGAGTCAGCGGATAATATAGGAGTAAGAATGGATTCAATTACTAATTCGATCAAAAAAAGAGATCATGATCCGAAAATCAGCGGCAGGGCAAAATATGTGGATGACCTACGATTCGAAGGCATGCTTTACGGCAAAATTTTGCGATCAACCATAGCCTGTGGAATCATCAAAGGAATTCACATTCCCGATTTACCTTCCGGTTATACCATTGTGGATAAAAATGATGTACCGGGCGTCAATTTTGTCCATGTGGTGGATGATGATACACCGGTTTTTTCAGACGGCACGGTCAATTATGTGGGTGAGCCGATCTTGATGGTCGTCGGCGAAGATCAAAAAGTGCTCAAACAAATATTGAGTGAAATTATTGTCGATTATGAAGAAGCGGAACCGGTTTTGGATATGATGAAATCTGAAACTGTTTTCTATCATTATGGTTATACCAAAGGGAATCCGGAAAAAGCCTTTCGGGAAGCGGATAAAATAATCGATGAAACTTTCCATACCGGTTATCAGGAACATGTCTATATGGAAGTCCAAGGGATGATCGGTTTCTATGAAAACGGGAAAAGCATAGTGCGAGGTTCGATGCAATGTCCGTATTATGTCCATACTGCGGTTAAAAAAGTAATGGGAGCGCAAACTGATCAAGAAGTTGAAGTCATACAGGAAGAAATGGGGGGAGCTTTCGGCGGAAAAGAGGATTACCCTTCCATTTTGGGATCACAAGTGGCTGTGGCGGCGAAAAAAGTCGGCCGTCCGGTAAAATGTGTTTTAGAACGAGAAGAAGATATTATTTGTACCTCGAAACGCCACCCCGCAACCATGCGTTATCGGGCGGCAATCAAGGATAATCGGGTTGCAGCAATTCAAGCCGATGTCGTTTACAACTGCGGCGCTTATACGACGCTTTCTCCGGTAGTTCTGCAAAGAGGCTTGATTGGGGCAACCGGTGTTTACACTTTTGATAATATTCGAGTCGAAGGAAAAGGTGTGAAAACCAATACCACACCAAACGGCGCATTTCGCGGTTTCGGCGGTCCCCAGACATTTTTCGCAATTGAAATGTTTATGAATCATCTTGCAAAAGAAGTGGGAAGCGATCCGTTGCCCTTCAAACGATCGTACCTTTCCAAACAGGGTGATATAACCGCCACAAACGGAAAATATCATTTCTATATTCCGATGCCAGAGATGTTGGAAAAAATTCTGAAAGCCAGTGACTATGAACGGAAATATGAAAGTTATAAGCGGCAAACCGGCAGATATCGGAAAGGAATCGGGTTGTCGATGGTCTACCACGGCTGCGGGTTTACGGGAAGCGGAGAACGTGACATGATTAAAGGGGTTGTAAAACTTCATAAAAATGTCAACAACACGGTTGAAATCCTGACAGCCGGAACGGATATGGGACAGGGGCTGAAGACTACTTTCAGTAAGATCGTGGCAAAAAGGCTCGAAATTCCGATTGATCAGATCATTATTCGGAACCCAGATACCGATCGGGTTCCCAATTCCGGACCGACCGCCGCCAGTCGCTCTTTAATGGTAGTTGGCAGGCTGTTGGATAAAGCCGCGCTCAAATTAAAGGAATGTTGGGTTGACGAAGAAGAACAGGAAATAACTGAACGTTATGTCCATCCGGATTTTGTGATTCCGTGGGATTTGAATACGTTTCAGGGAGATGCTTACCCGGATAATGCTTGGTCGGTAAACGTCGTTGAAGTTGAAGTCGACACTTTAACCGCGGTCAGTAAAGTGATCGGAGCCTGGGGCGTTTATGATGTCGGAACGCCCATTGATATGGCAATAATCCAGGGACAGATGCAGGGCGGGTTCCTCCAGGGAATCGGGTATGGTTCCATCGAATTGATGGATGTCAATGAAAAGGGAATTATCCGCAATAATACGTTGAGCGACTATATTATTCCCACGGCAATGGATGTCCCTCATTTGGAAACAGATGTGGTCAATTTTCCTTATATTGAAGGTCCTTTCGGTGGAAAAGGAGCGGGGGAGCTCCCTGCGGTAGGAGGTGCGCCGGCTTATGTATCGGCAATGGAGAGTGCTTTGGGAAAGAATCTTTATAAAACTCCGTTCTCCCAGGAAGACGCAATGAAGATATTGGAGGAAATAAAGAAATGAGCAACGGAATTTCATTTATCTTAAACGGAGAAAAAGTTGTATCCAAAGGAAAATCTGGTGATCGATTGCTGGATATCCTTCGTGATGAATTCAATTTAACCGGAACCAAATGCGGTTGTAAAGAGGGGGAATGCGGAGCTTGTTCCGTATTGATCGACGGGAAACTTGCAAATTCCTGCATGGTGGCACTCGGTAGTATTGTTGACAGTGAAGTGGTTACTATAGAAGGATACAGCAAAACAAAGCGTTTTCAGGTATTATCGGATGCTTATGCGGAATT
>DCTP01000096.1:623-22821 GCA_002329625.1 Leptolinea sp. UBA1437 | reverse complement strand
ACCGGATACAACGCGATTGTTCATGCTATTCAAACAGCATCGGAAAAGGGGGCCGGATTATGGTGATTCTTGATAACGGATATATCCCAAGTACATTGGATGAAGCCTTACAAATACGTTCAGAAAATAAAGTTATTCCGTATGCCGGCGGCACGGATTTAATGATTAAAGCGGAGGAGGTTCCTTACCTTTTTTTGAATAAATTAGCTGAGTTGCAACAGATATCGGTCGATGGCGACATGATTCGAATCGGTGCCGGCTGCACCTATACATCCCTATTGGACAGTCCGATCACCCCGAAAGTTTTGAAAGAGGCGATTCGGCTGATTGCGGCACCGGCCATCCGCAATCTCGGGACGGTCGGAGGAAATATTTGCAATGCGTCGCCAAAAGCTGATAGCGCCTTGATTTTTTATGTGTCGGATTCAAAATTACGTCTACGCAGTGCAAAAGGCGAAAGAATTTTGCCAATTGAAGATTTTTATGTCGGACGTGGAAAAACTGTCTTGCAACCCGATGAATTATTAATCGAAATCTTAATGCCGAATAAGTATTTGGATAATTACTATTATCAAAAAGTAGGCGCCCGCCAGGCGTTAGCCATCTCGCGAGTTGCCTTCGTCGGTTTATTCGGTATGGATGATGGGAAAATTACCTGTTGTTCGACCGCTTATGGGTCGGTCAGTGATACCATCCTGCGATTTCGGAATCTTGAAGCCATGCTGCTGGGAAAAACGATCGCGGAAGCAAAAGAGCTGAAAGATTCATTCCTTGCGGAATATGATAAAGCGATTGTCCCCATTCGCGGACGGGTATCGGCGGATTATCGGAAGCGTGTCTGTATGAATTTATTGGAAGATTATTTGACACAAAACGGAATCTGATGCTTGGAAGTGATTAGCGGGGTTAATAAAGAACCGGACATAATTGAGTCCGGTTCTTTATTTGAAAATTTTATTTTCAAGCTGAATAACGGAATTTTAATGGATTTGCTAAAAGGAATCGAAATTCGGTGACCTTCAGGTTTTTATTCGTTTCCGGAGAGATTCTGTTCTCATAATGTTATACTTGCCTCTGCGAATAAACTTAGGGAGCTGGATTTTGGATCAATTTTTGCCGACCGGTAAGATCAAGCCGGAATTATTAAAGGATATTATTCAACGGGCGCCGTTTTTTGACCATCGTATCGTACTCGGACCTGGGATCGGACTGGATTGTGGCGTAATCGATGGCGGAGACCGTTACCTGGTTATGAAAACAGATCCGATCACTTTCGCAACCGAAGAAATCGGTTGGTACGCGGTTCAAATCAGCGCAAATGATATCGCAACGACAGGTGCGAAACCCGAATGGATGATGATAACAGCCTTGATGCCCGAGAAGTCAACAACCGAGCGGCTTATTCTCGAAATTACCAATCAAATCTATCAGGCTGCCGCGGAAATTAATATTTCATTAGTGAATGCTCATACGGAAATCACGGTTGATTTAAATCGGCCGATTCTTGTTTGTTCCCTGATCGGCGAGGCGGAGAAGGACCGTTTGGTTACACCGAAGGGAGTGCGGCCGGGGAATGAATTACTATTAACAAAAGGGATCCCGATTGAAGGGACGGCTTTATTGGCAAAAGAATTTCCGGATCTTCTGAAAGAAGTATTGAGTGAGGACGAATTGATCGAGGCGAAGGCATTTACCCATATTCCCGGAATCGGAGTAACCAAAGATGCGCAAATCGCGCTTCAAAACGGAACCGTTACCGGTATGCACGATCCGACGGAGGGTGGTTTGGCTTCCGCTTTGTGGGAATTTTCGACCGCTTCGGGTTATGCATTGGAAATCGATCCCGAAAGAATTCCCATTCCGGAATTATCCGCAAAAATATGCAAGCGATTTCATTTAAATCCGTTGAACACCATCGCATCCGGCGCATTGCTGCTCTCTGTGGAAGCGCAGGACAGCGCAAAAATTATTCAAGCGTTGGAAAAAGCCGATATCTCCTGCTCGAAAATAGGGCTCGTCACAGATCAGAAAGAGGTTTCCGTCTCGGATATTAAAAATAAAACCCTGCTCCCTTGGTCGGAACAGGATGATATTACGAAAGTTTTTCAGCATGAAAACCGTTTATTTTGAAAAATAAGCGGTTGTTTTCCCTCGATTTTGATCAAAGGCGATATTGAGTTTTTCAAATCCCCGATATCCTTTGACAGCCAAGACTTAAACCGCTTTTACTGCTGCGGCTTGATCAATCCATGAAGTCAATTGGTTAAGTTGTGTATCCAAAAAAGCCTGATCAAAAAAGCAACCCTTCCGTTCCAAATTAATACTGATCGTAAAGATGCCTGCTTCCAATAAATTTTGATAAAATTGTGAGCCGACCATTGGATCGGCGTTTTTTCCTTTTTGCGAATCGGAGATTTCCACAATTGCCTGTGCATTGGTAATATCGCTATAAGCGACCGGCAAACCACCCCCCATATCGGAAGTGCCGAAACGATCATTGCTCATCAGAATAAATCGCTGATTTTCCATTGCCTTATTCAGGTTTCGGATGAGGCCGGCAGCCGCATGTGGGTTATTTCCGGCGAATTTTGCCAATTCATGAGAATCAATCCAAACAACATAATCAATATTCTTCAACAACCCGTTTTGAACATACAAATCGGTTTCAAGGAATCTTGAATTCGGATCGATTTCTTCGAAAGTCCACTGTCCTTTCATTCGATCGGAAATATTCACCGGGCGGCATTTATCGATCTGCACCTGGAAAGAGGGCAATGCCCCGTTCGACAGATTGACCAAAATCGTAAATTCAATAAGGACAGGCCGTCTGTATGCCTTTTCAAGGATTGAAAGAATGTCCCGCAGAAGCTTGGTAAATGAACTTTTCTTGATCAATTCGTTGAAATTAATGACATAACGATCCGGATTCATTCCTCGAACAACCGGCTGCAAGGAACCGTCTTTATAAATCTGAGCCATCCAAGGGAAAAGGTTATATTTCTCGTTGACAATACTTGTTACATCCAACGATTCAAATTGATTGTTTTTCAAATTGATGACGTCGATCATTTCCTGAGAATAAATCGGGTCATCGATCGAGAAAACCGTGCGGATTTTATCCGGATCATTCAGAACAACTATTTGCGAAAAATCATATCCGTTTCGCTTAATGGCACGGGTTCCCAACCCACAAACCACTCGAATATAACCTTCGTCGGTAGATGTATTCTTTGAATTTCCCTGCCAAATAAACGGACTTTTGCTTGCGCCCACTCCTGAGATATCCGGGAAAAGATAATTTCCCTGCTTATTTCCGGTAATTACTTGAATCAGGATTCCCATGCTTTCGGGGTAATCAATCAAACCGTTACGAAGACGATAAGTCAGCACACGTGGATCAAAAGTACCGGCATAAATATCGCGGATTGCATCTAACAGTTTATTTAATCCCTCGGAAACCGATCCCTGATTGGCGATCACATGGCTTTCATAGAGTCCGCTTAAAGAATAATTGAACCCGTCTTCCAAAAGGCTGGAAGATCGGACAATAAACGGTTTTCCTTGAAATTCCCTCACAACCCGTTCGAGACTTTCGATAATTTCTTTTGAAAAATTGGTATTTTTAAAACTCTCGCGTATTTCCGGATAACGACTCCAGTATTGGTCTTCATTGTCATAACGAAAATCAAGCAAATCCAATCGATCGTTGATGGAAAGAAAAGAATAATATTCATCCGCACCGATGAAAAACGATTCTTTTGCCGTAGCGGAACTGCGAATTTCCTCATCCTCGGCGCCTTGTAAAATTCGACGGGCTAGCAGCATTCCGGCTGACTTTCCGCCGATACATCCTTTTCCGATCCGATGCTTACTGATCTCGATCAAGTCCTGAATGGAAAAATAATTTTTGGCGATTTCCACATAAGGCAACTGTTCACTCAAAAGACGGCGAATCAGCACTACTTTGGCACCCATCAACTTTGATTCATATTCTTTTCGCTCGGCTGCCGGCATCCGCTCGATGGCTAAAGCCTGATCGAAAATCGTTTCTTCCGAAGCGAATTCGAGGTTGTGCCACATAAAAAGAGGTTGTTTTTCAACAACCCGATTTTGGATGACGTCATTAACGATGGAATTGAATACGTTTATGGAGTAATGCTGAGAAAACTCAACATTAATCAACTGAGCGCGGACACGTTGAAGGCGATTCTCCCAAATATTCGGTCCTTCCTGTCCGAACGGATTTTGCAGTCCCTCTCTCCGTTGGGACATCAATGCAAAATCACGGACCCTCTCCTCAAACTCGGCAAAAGTAGTATATCCATCCTGTACAAGCCGATTAAACATGGCTTCACTAATTCTGTCCTGCAATATCGGATATTGCGCCAGAATAATTTGAATCGAAAACAATACATTCGAATTAAATGAGTTGTTGGTCGACGGTATCATTTCTGTTTGTCATTTTTATCCCAAATGCATCGGCATAATCACGTATTGGAATTCATTCTCATTATCGAGAGGGACAATCAACCCCGGCGAAACATTTGTATTGGTGCGCAGAGAAACGTTGGGTGTGGTGATCACATCCAGTACTTCTTTTAGAAATAAGACGTTGAATGCAATCTGAATATCGGGTCCGTCAACATTCGCGTCAATATAATTTTCATAAAAACCTGATTCTTCCGATTGCGCTGTGACTTGAATCTTTCCCATTCCGTTTTCCTGCCCCATGATATTAAAACGAGTCAAATATTTTGCATCGCGGGCAATAATCATCGCTTGACTGCAGGTTTTTTGGAAAGCAGCCGTTGAAACGACTGTAGTAGTCTGAAATGATTTCGGAACAATAGCTTTGTAATCCACATAATTTCCAGAAATCGTTTGTGATGCTAAATCAAGTTGCGGCAGATGAAATATAACCTGATTCCGTCCAGCAGAAATTGTCATCATAATCTGCTTATCTGAATCGTTGGTTATCCGGACCAACTCGATCAAAGCCCGAGCGGGGATGATTGCTGATAACGGCTGATTAAAACTCTCCTTTAACGTCGAATTACGTATCGCGATTCGAAAGCCGTCAGTCGCAACCATTGTCATTGTTTTTCCGGCTGCGGTCAGGTAAATTCCCTGTAAAATCGGGCGAGCATCATCATTTGAAGCCGCGAAAGCGACTTGTTGTATCATTTTTCGAAGTTCGGAACCGTCAAATGACAGCGCATCTTCTTCTTCAAAAACTGGCATCGGCGGGAATTCATTTGCGTCAATCCCTTTGATTTCCGTAATCACCTGTAGACAACGAATCGATAAAGTTTGAGTTTTCGTATCCAATTCCAGATAGACGGTATCATTCGGAAGCGTATTGATCAAATCAATCATCAGTTTCGCCGGAACAGTCACGGCACCTTCTTCGATGATGTCAGCCGGTATGCGATAATTGATGCCTATTTCAAGATTGGTGGCTGAAAGTCTCAATTGGCCGTCTTCGGTCGTTATCAAAATGTTGACCAATATAGCCAGTGTGCTTTTGGTTGCGACAGCATGAGAAACGATACTTAAAGCCTGTGCGAGATTCGTTTGTGATACGGAGACTTTCATATCCAACTCCCAATGTGTTTAATTTTGTGCTAAAAGTATACCACTTTCCACTATTTTCATTTTTATGACTCATTCGAACGAATCGAAACTGCGGTTCATAAAAGGGATCAGACGGTAAACAGAAACTGTACCATTACCATATATAATATTGTACCTCCCCCGATACTCAACAACAAATTGTGTCGGTGATGATGAGCAAGCAACACGTAAATCAAAGCAATTCCTTCCGGAATCCCAAACGGAAAATTCAATAGATTTACATTCTTTAGACAATAGACGACAAGCATTCCGATAATCGCATAAGGAAGGACCTGTCCGAGATATTTAATAGAATCGGGTGATTCCTTAGAATCCGGGAAGATAAGGAAAGGAAGAGAACGAGTGAGGACGGTACCGAAAACAATCACCAAGATGGTAATAAGAATTTGTCGGATCGTCATATGACATTCCTTCTCTCAATCGATTTTCTGAAAATCGTCACAATGGCAAGAATACTGATCATGGAGGGAAGGATGAATAAATCTTTTCCGAACAGAAGCAAACAGACCGCCGAAACCCCGATTCCGATTAAAACGGGCAAATGATTTTTTGAACTTTCCCATTGTTCGACCATAATGACAACAAATAAAGCGGTCATTACAAAGTCAATCCCCGTCGTATTGAATTTTAACAATGATCCTGCGACCGCACCGAGAGTACAACCGGTGACCCAGTAGATTTGGTCCAGCAAAGCGATAAAAAAATAAAACCAATTTCGATCGATTCCCTGTGGCGGCTCTGTTGAGCACAGAAGAGAATAGGTTTCATCGGTCAATGCAAAAATCAGATAAGGCTTTTTTTGATCCATATCCTTAAACTTCGTTAACATTGATAGGCCATAAAAAAGGTGTCTGGCATTGACGGTCAAAGTTAATATCAAAGCATTTAAAGGGTTAAATGCTTTCGAAAAGATATCAATCGCAACAAATTGCATGGATCCGGCATAAATAAAAAGAGCCATTAAGGGTGATAACCACCAGGGATATCCTTTTCCGGTCAATAAAATACCGAATCCGATCCCGAGAAATAGATAACCGATCATAACGGGAATCGTATACGGAAAAGCTGCCTTTAAAGCTTTAACCTTCATTCGTTATTCTTCCTTTGGAAACAGGTTCATCAGATCAATCCGAATGAAAAAATTTTATTGGAAGTGTCCTGATTTGAAAAGAAATAATCGCTGAATCATGACAGGGGAAGGAGTCTTCCCTATTGATAACAAGGTTCAGAAATATCGAATGATAACTCAATATAATTACAGGAAAGTCGAAATTATGAAAGGGATGAAAAAAGGAAAATGAAATGAATATCGATGAATTGACTATCAAATATCCGCAAATTCTTTCCCTTCAAACCTATCAGCCGTCTCTCTGGATGAATCCCCATCAAAATTACGGTGAAAATCTGCGATTTACGACAGCGGATATCGAAGATGCGGAAAATCGATTCCAACGATTTGCTCCATTCATTGCGGAAACATTCCCTGAAACTGTTTTGAATAAAGGTATTATTGAATCTCCTTTGGTTGAAATTCGTGCTATGAAAGCCGCAATGACTGAAAGAATCGGTTGTTCTTTTTCAGACCATGACAGCCTTTTTCTGAAATGCGATCATGCCCTTCCGATTTCCGGCTCGATCAAAGCGAGAGGTGGGATTTATGAGGTCCTGAAATATGCCGAAACGCTTGCCATTCAAGCCGGCTTACTTCGGGTTCAAGATAATTATCGCTGCTTGACCGAAGCGAAATTTAGGCAATTCTTTTCCGATTACAGCCTGGCAGTCGGCTCTACCGGCAATCTCGGGCTGAGTGTCGGGATTATGGGACGAAAACTCNNCTTTAATGTCGAGGTTCATATGTCGACCGATGCCAAGAAATGGAAGAAGGAACTTCTTCGATCTGTTGGAGCGTCGGTATATGAGCATTCGGGGGATTTTACTCAAGCGGTAGCCCAAGGTCGTGAGCAGGCAAAATCAAACGATAAAATGCATTTTATCGACGATGAGTATTCAACGGATTTGTTTCTCGGATATGCCGTGGCGGCATTCAGACTGAAAAAACAAATAGCCGAACAAAATATATCCGTAGATGCCGAACATCCGCTAGCTGTGATTATTCCCTGCGGCGTCGGAGGTGCACCAAGCGGGATCACTTTTGGTTTAAAGCGGATTTTCGGGGAGAATGTTCGCTGCTTTACAGCCGAACCCACTCACGCTCCGGCGATGTTGTTGGGATTGATGACGGGCTTATGGGATCGAATTTCAGTCAAAGATATTGGAATTGACGGTGTCACCGCCGCGGACGGACTGGCGGTAGGGCGACCTTCCAAATTAGCTTGTGAAATTTTGGATTCGCAAATCAGTGGATGTTTTACTGTTTCGGATGATGATTTATTTAAATATCTTGCTTTATTGGCAGACAGCGAGAAAATTCAGGTTGAACCTTCGGCTGCTGCAGGTTTTGGTGGATTTGATCTGATTCGTAATCGATTTTTTCAAAACTTCGAATGGGTAAATTACATTATCTGGTCGACGGGCGGCGGAATGGTACCGGCGGCGGAAATGGCTGAATATATCAAAAGAGGGAACCGATCTTTCCAATAGGGCGTATATATGGTTAAGCATGAATTTTTAGGAGGGATGTTTTTATGAAGACAAAGCGAAATCAATTGTTTGTTTTATTTATTGTGGTTTTGGTAACGGCATTTGCCGGGAGCTCTCAAGCATCCGCAGCGGATAGTGTTTACCCGCCTGCTCATTATCTGGGGACATTACGTGAGTATATGAATGATATTCAACGATTGCCGGATATCATCAATACGGCGATTTGCGATAAGAATGAAGAAGAATATCAAGAAAAGTATCAAATCCTGGTAAAAAGAATTTCTGATGTGGAATGGTTGATGGATGAAATGGGCTTGAAGAACACAATGAATTTACAGATTATCCCGACCACGTTTCTGAAACATAAAGAATGCGGAATCGGGAAAGTCGTCACTGGTTATGCGGATACCGCCCGTGAAAAACTGCAACTGGAATTGGATAAATCCGGTCTGGAATAATTTTCCTGAATCATATTTTGAAAAAAACCATCCTGATGCTGTCGGGATGGTTTTTTTCAAAATATTGAGATAAAAGCAGGTTCGCAAGCGAAAGGATTCAATTCGCATTTTTTAGGATTCAATTCCTTCGGGATAAAAACCGATTCTGATAAAATTTTTCTCATGAAAAAAAATAAGTTCTTTTTTGTAATCTTCGTTCTGACTTTCCTTTTATCCAAAACACCCGTTTTGGCTGATATGACCGTAAAAATCGGCGATGATTATTCTTATCAGACATTAAATGAAGCTCTCAATGCACTTCCGAAAAATGCCGGCGTCGTTACCTTTCAGTTGATGAATGATTTGGATAATTCAGCTGATGCGGTAATCTCCGTTCCGGATGATAAAGGGATTACCGAATTGAAGATTCTGTGCGGAAAATCGGAAGGTGTTGTAAAAGCCGGGAATATTTTCCAAATGTTTGCCAACGGAATTCCGTTTCTACTGGGCTCTTCCGTGGAGATGGATAATGCTTGGATTTTTGGAGGCGCTCAAGCCGATTCAAAAAGAATTCGAAAAGTTCAAAGCACAAAAGTAACCATCAACGGATTGGTTGCCTATGTATTTGGCGGCGGAGGAGCTTTCAGCGGAGGTACTTCAACAGTGGCAGGAACCTCAGAAGTGGAACTCGGCGAAAGCGGAAAGATCTATTGGGAAATATTCGGTGGAGGATTGGCACAAGGGGAGGGCAGTCACGCCGAAGTTGCCGATACGAAGCTGAATATCTACGGAGAAACGGATTATGCACTGGCGGGAGGATTGGCTCAAGACGGAGGAACCGCAACCGTCGGAAAAACGTCCTCTCTTTCAATTATGGCCGGTGGTAAAGTTAATATTGCGCTTTTCGGTGGAGGAAGCGCTGTCGGAAAGGGCAGTATTTACGAAACACGGGATTCATTCGTTAATATCTACGGAAATGTTGCCTGGGCTTTTGGCGGAGATTTCGTTTATCAGGGCGGTACATCTTATTTATCCGGAACGGCCAATGTCTTCCTCGATCAAAACGGGAAAGCAAAAGCGGTTTACGGAGGAAGTTTTGCCACAGATCCCGACAGCAAAGCCGAAGTGAATCAAACGAAAGTAGAAGTCANNAGTCAGGGGTATTGCCGAAACAATGACGGAATGCGGAGAACATTCCAAAGACGGAATATCAATCGTCCGGTCAAAAATTGATTGTACGGTCATTTCCGTTCCCTGATTTTTTAATCTGCAAAGATCTTTATCGGAAATATGATTTCCGAATCTCAACTGGCTTTCCGATCGTCCAATCCTTATATTTGATTTATTCATAGTGGAACGCTGAAGCCAAAAAATATCCTTGACACTATAAGAATTCGGCATATACTGAAAAGTGACAAAACAACCAATCCAGAAATGAGAGGTAATATGGAATATAAAATTGAAGGGGCTCCCTTCCCGGTATTAATCTGTACCTTGTCAAACGGTGAATCTATGGTAACTGAAAGCGGTGCTATGTGCTGGATGACGCCAAATATCACCATGGAAGCCACCTCAAGAGGTGGTTTGGGCAAAGCGTTGGGCAGAATGTTATCCCACGAATCATTATTTCTGAATACGTTTACCGCAAGCGGGACCGGCATGGTTGCATTCGGATCTTCCTTCCCTGGAATGATCCTTCCGTTTGATATCGAACCCGGGAAGGAATTGATTGTTCAAAAATCAGGCTTTTTGGCATCGGAAGTCGGGGTTGAATTGTCAATGTTCTTCCAAAAGAAATTATCCAGTGGTCTTTTCGGCGGTGAGGGTTTTATTATGCAACGCCTTAGCGGTCAGGGAAAGGCTTTTCTTGAAATCGACGGATATTGCAAAACGTATGATCTGGGCCCTGGAGAAAAACTGTTGATTGACACCGGTTATCTTGCGGCAATGGAACCAACCTGTGCAATGGATATTAAAAAGGTCAGCGGCGGATTGAAAACCATGGCTTTCGGCGGAGAAGGATTATTTAATACGGAAGTAACCGGGCCGGGGAAAGTGTACTTGCAGACATCTCCGATTAAGACGCTTGCGGGTGCTCTCCTTCCCTATATTCCTTCAAAGAGCAGTTAGATGATTGGTTTAACGGAATCGATTCCTCAGACGGTTCCAAACAATTGAATATTTTGTATTCCCTGAACGGATGCCTGAAGTCGGGTGTCCGTTTTTTTGTACGGGAATTATCATGAGTGATAATTCCAAAAAGGAAAACATGTCCGAATGAATTTTCCGATGAACATTGATTCTTTGATTTCAAATGTTATAAAATAATAAAAGTTCTTTCAACAAATTTAAAATGAGGTTTCGATATGAAAGATTACATGTCCCTTCAAAACGGCAGTGACATCAGAGGGATTGCGCTGGATGGAGACAACGGAGAGAAAGCGAATCTTACGCCTGAAGCGGTTTTTGACATTACGAAAAGTTACGTTTTTTGGCTTTCGGAAAAAGCGGAGAAACCTTCCAAAATCTTAAAAATCGGAGTGGGGACCGATTCCCGTTTATCAGCTGGAATGATGCGAGAAGCCATTTTGTCTGGTATAGAAGCCGGCGGTGCAAACGGATATGACTGTGGAATGACATCAACCCCAGCTATGTTCATGTCAACCATTTTTCCGGAATCCGATTTTGACGGCGCGATTATGGCCACAGCCAGTCATTTGCCGTGGAACCGGAATGGGATGAAATTCTTTGCTAAAGGAAAAGGAACGGAATCATCAGATGTGACCGCAATTTTAGCCAAAGCGCAGGAAACATTGCCGGAAGTTCCTTCCGGAACAAGAACAAAATTTGATTTGATGCCTCTTTACAGTTCCCATTTGCAGACAGTCATCAGAAAAGGGATTGAGGATCAAAGTGAATTTCCTTTAGCCGGATATAAAATAGCGATTGATGCTGGAAACGGTTCGGCAGGATTTTTTGCCACCGATGTTTTGGAACCATTAGGAGCGGATATCTCCGGGAGTCAATTTCTAGAACCGGATGGCCATTTCCCGAACCATGTGCCCAACCCCGAGTTACCCGAAGTGATGGAAGCGGCAAAAAAAATGACCCTTGAAAGTCACAGTGATCTCGGGATCGTTTTTGATACGGATGTCGATCGGGCGGCTTTTGTGGATGAAAAGGGAACCATCCTCAGCCGTAATCGGCTGATTGGGGTTTTGGCGGAAATTGTTTCCAAAAAATATCCCGGTTGCACAATTGTGACCGATTCCGTCACATCGGATCATTTGACAAAGTTTATATCCAAATTGGGATGTAGCCATCATCGCTTTAAACGCGGGTATCGAAATGTGATTAATGAAGCCATTCGCTTAAACAGAGAAGGAATCATCTGTCCGCTGGCTATCGAAACTTCCGGCCATTGTGCTTTTTCCGATAATTATTTTCTGGATGATGGTGCTTATCTTGCCACGGTGATCATCAGCGAGATGGTGAAATGTCGGCGAGAGGGAAAATCGTTGGCTAATTTGGCTTCCGAATTAAAGGATCCATTGGAAAGTGTTGAATATCGAATTAAAATTCATAATTCCGATCCCCAAAAATATTGTGAATCCATATTAAGTGATCTTCGAGAATATACTGCTCGACAACCTTCATGGAAAATAGCTCCGGATAATTATGAAGGGGTCAGGATTTCCATCCCGGTCTTTAAAGGCTGGTTTCTCTTAAGAATGTCTCTACATGAGCCGCTAATGCCTCTGATGATTGAGAGCGACCTCGAAGGCGGAGTTAATAACATTTTAAATGAGATAAAGCCCTTTTTGAAAATGTATTCCGACTTGGAATTGCCTTTTTAGTCGATATAACCATTGTTTTATTCATTTGTGAAGAATCGGGCAGAAAGGTCTTTCGAACAATCCGAAGACCTTTCTGCCAGAAATTTTATACTTCTTCTGGTACTACCGGTAACTGAGCGAGACTTTTTTGCAACTCTTCCTCGCTGATTGTTGAATCATTCATAGTGCCGTTGAGATAAGCTTCATAAGCTGTCATATCGAAATAACCTGTTCCAGTCAAACCGAAAAGAATTGTCTTTTCCTCTCCGGATTCTTTGCATTTCAAGGCTTCGTCGATTGCTCCCAAAATGGCGTGAGCGGATTCCGGTGCCGGCAAGATTGTCTCTGTTTTGGCAAAAAGAACCGCAGCTTCAAATACCTTTCTTTGGGTGACCGCTTGAGCTTCCAGAATTCCGTCATGATATAACTGTGAAAGGATAGGGGACATTCCATGAAAGCGAAGTCCGCCGGCATGATCAGAAGGTGGAATATACTGGCTCCCAACGGTATACATCTTACAAAGAGGGGTAATTTTACCCGTATCGGCAAAATCATACGCGAACTTTCCTCGGGTAAAAGAGGGACAAGAAGCTGGTTCGATTGCAATTAATCGTGGATTTGCCTTTCCGGTTAGTTTATCATGGACAAATTCCGAAATTAGTCCGCCGAAATTGGAACCTCCGCCGGCACACCCGATGACAATGTCGGGATATTCACCGATAGATTCCATCGCAATTTTCGACTCAATCCCGATGATCGACTGATGCAAAATCACATAATTCAAACACGAACCGAGAAAGTAGCGATATCCTTCATGCGTGACAGCCGTTTCCACCGCTTCACTGATTGCGCAACCTAAACTGCCGGTTGTTTCCGGATTTTCAGCCAAAATTTTCTTTCCGATTTGCGTATGAGTGGTTGGGCTGGGATGAACTTCGGCATCAAAGGTTTGCATCACTGTGCGGCGAAAGGGTTTTTGATCATAGCTGACTTTGACCATATATACGATTAATGGAATTCCGAATAACGAGCACGCTTCCGCCAGCGCTGTTCCCCATTGTCCGGCACCGGTTTCTGTCGTCATCCCCTTCAGACCCTGTTCTTTTGCATAATACGCTTGAGCAATGGCTGAATTTAACTTATGACTTCCGGAGGTATTATTCCCCTCATATTTATAGTAAATTTTTGCGGGTGTATCGAGAGCTTTTTCCAAATTGTAAGCTCGGATTAATGGCGACGGACGATATATTTTATAGATTTCTCGAATTCCGTCAGGAATATCGATATATTGGGTATCGTTATCCAATTCCTGATCCACCAATTTTTCGGCGAAAATCGGAGTCAGCTCTTCTTTGGAAAGCGGTTTGAATGTCCCCGGGTTTAAAATCGGAGCAGGTTTATTTTTCATGTCTGCTCGAATGTTATACCATTGCGTCGGAATTTGATCTTCGGTCAGGTATATACGGTGAGGAATCGTTTTTTGATTGATTGTTGAGTCTTTCATTTTATTTCTCCTTTTTGATTCTTACCGGGGAAACAAAAAGACCTTTGTCCCCGGTCTAATTAAAC
The DNA here is from genome assembly GCA_002329625.1 of Leptolinea sp. UBA1437. GTDB lineage: Bacteria > Chloroflexota > Anaerolineae > Anaerolineales > Anaerolineaceae > Flexilinea. The sequence continues at coordinate 8,744 of DCTP01000096.1, read as the reverse complement.
CTGGGACAAAGGTCATAAAAATCAACCCCTGCGGTACCACCCAAATTGACGTGTTCTCACGCCCACTTATTCTGCGCACTATCATGCGCACTTCCTTGATAACGGGTGAAGTTCCCGTCAGGCACTACTTGCAAATTGCTTTCGTCCTGCCCTCCTGAGTCCATTCAGTTCGGCTGCCGGCTGCTGCTCTCTCACCTTTATGCAACTCTCTGTATGCTGCTTAGCTGAACCTACTATTCTCAATCAACGGTTCTTTCTTATTGATTGTCAGCATTTTAAATTCGGGATGAAGATATGTCAATACCAGTTTCGATAAAGAAATGACAAATTCAGAAATAACTTATAATCGATGGTATGGAAAATGAAGTTTATCGTTTCGAAACAAAATTATCGGTACTCGTCTATATTTTATCCGGTGGAACTCTATCGTCTCGTTGGTTGGATTGGCAGTACTTTGATATGGGTCCGGGTATTTTTATGATTCCTCGAAATTATTTTATGGGGATTCGTGTGCAGGGATTTGATAACCGGCAGCTCAAACTGCTTATCGATGATCTTGAACCTGTTTCCAATTTGCGATATTTCCATTTGGCTGAGAATCGCAGTATTACCGATGATGGGATCCTTCAATTAGCGAGGTTACCACAATTGCAATTTTTAAATCTGAGCTCTTGTGATATTACGGATGCCGGACTGGCTTTTTTACCTTCTTTGCCAAAGGTTACTTTCTTGGATTTGAGCTATTGCAATCGAATATCGCGTGGGGCAGCGAAATACGTTCGGAAATTACCCCACCTTCATTTTTTGGATTTACAGGGGGTGATCAAAGTCAATAATGCCGATATCAAGAAGTTCGAGCGCCGCGGGTTGGAAATTCATCGCGGCTCTTAACCGGATTGGCATGGGCTTTGCAGGTTATACTTAATGCGGAATGAATTAATGAAATGTTCAGGATAATCAAGATATTTAAGGAGTAATATACATTATAGGTCATGCAAGGGATAGACGTGTTGAAATCAAGCTCTTTTGAAGATTTGAACGAAGATCAACGGCCGATTGAGCAGACACAAGCCGAATTGGAAAATAAAAAAGCCATTCGGAAGGATGCGATTCTCTCAACAATCATCGATGCGTTCTCTTCACTTATCCGAACCAGACCGACACAAGCAGCTGCCAGTATTTCTTACTACGCCTTATTTTCCGTGTTTCCTTTAATCCTGTTCGTTGTGGTTATCTTATCTTACTTTATTGAATATACGGTTATCCAAAAAGAAATTATCTTGCTTCTTGATAATATCATTCCGGGATCTGAAACCTACGTTATAGAAAACTTGAAGAATATTCTGAATAACAGAACTTCCACTTCAATTGCCGCTTCCATCACACTTTTATGGTCCAGTTCCAGAGCTTTTAATGGGATCATCAGTAACATTCATCTAGCATGGCCGGAATCCAAAGGACGCGGTTATTTTATCAACCGTTTTTTTGCGATTTTAGGAATAATCGCAATTATTATTTTTTTGGTCGCACTAACCGTCTTTTCGGTCGCGATCAATTTTTCCGAGCTTGTTTCTCTGTTTGATTTTCAAGTCAATCGATTCGTTCAATTCCTGATGAATTTGATTGTTGGTACTGTTTTACCGATTTTGCTTGTTTATTTTTCTTCTTATCTGCTTTATTATTATGTTCCGACGGTTGATGTCGATAAAAAAGCAGCGCAGATCGGCGCCCTGGTTACCTCTTTAACCCTTAAAATTTTTACCGGTATTTTCGGTTTATATATTCTGAGCCCTCTCAATCGATATGATTTGGTTTATGGATCCGTTACAACCATTATTTTAATGTTGTTATATGTATATTTCTGTACCTTTATCATTTTATTTTCCGCTCATTTAGTGGCAGCGATTACTCATTACAAGCTTAAGAAAGGTATCCCCACTTCTTTCCAACAGAAGACAGTTCCGCTTTCCGTAAAACCGAGCGGAAAGAAAGTTCCTGTAACAAAAAAGGAACGAAAGAGTATCGCAGAAATCTCTGATGAAGCAGGGGATCGATTTGCTAAGTGGGTTGAAGCAAAAATCGTTATGATAGCGGCGAAGCGTCCTAATTTAGGATCCAAATTAAATGAATTAAATACAGCGGACAAAACTGACCAAATGCAAAAGGCGATTAAAAATTTTTTTGGTACGCTCTTCCGATGGAAATAAAATTTTATAACATTGATCAAGGAATAATTGATTCATAATGGCTGTAATCGAACAAGATTTGGATGATACTCAAGAATTTGATGATGAAGATGAAATCCGCCGTCTGATTTTAGAAGCGGAAGAAAATCAAGTCTGGCTGGAAGAGGCGGAAGATGAGATTCCTGTCGAAAAGTTTAAAAATAGGAGTTTTGAACAGAAACAATTTATGAAAACCGAAATTATCAGCTCCGAAAAACAATACCAAGGACATGTTTTTACAGTTTCAAAATTAAATGTGCGATTGCCGAACGGAAAAATAAGGCATTATGATTTGGTTGAACATGTCCCTGCGGTGACTATCGTACCGGTAACCAATGACGGGAAATTGATTTTTGTGCGCCAATTTCGAATGGGGGCGAATCAAGAAATTCTTGAGCTGCCGGCCGGAATATTGAACGGAGAAAACGGAAATGAGCAGCCTCTTTTAGCTGCACAACGGGAATGCCAGGAAGAAACCGGATATGAATCCCGTACCATAAAACGAATCGGTGGTTTTTATATGACGCCTGGCTATTGTACAGAGTATATTCATGTTTATCTTGCTCAAGATTTGGTGTGGAATCCGCTGCCTCAAGATGAGGACGAATTTCTAAAAACAGAGCTGATTCCGATTGAGGATGCCTATCGAATGGCTGAAAATGGGGAATTGAACGATGTCAAGACGATTGCATCTTTATTAATGGCTCAAAAAGATATTCGCCGGAAAAATGAAAAATAAAGTCCCGTTTTTTATTTTATTTCATTGCCGATCCCAAACAAAAATGATTTAACCCCTAAAAAGAGGGTACAATTATAGAAGGTCCGGAAATGATATCCGATTCTGTTCGGTTGTCTGAATGTAGGACATGTTGCTGTTGATTAAGAATAGGGTCAACCTTGAATCATATCCAAACACAAATAATTATATTTTTAGGAGAATAATCCATGGCTCGAAAAAACATAACAATAGATGCCAATGAAGCGGTCGCATATGTGGCTTATCGGCTCAGCGAAGTCATTGCCATCTACCCAATAACTCCATCTTCACCGATCGGTGAACATGCTGATGAATGGGCAGCGAAAGGAGTCAAGAATCTCTGGAACACTGTCCCCAGCATCATGGAGATGCAGTCTGAAGGCGGGGCAGCCGGGGCTGTCCACGGTGCTTTAACGACCGGATCTTTAACGACGACTTTCACTGCTTCTCAAGGCTTGTTACTGATGATTCCGAATATGTATAAAATTGCCGGAGAACTGACTTCAACCGTTTTCCATGTAACGGCGCGGGCGGTTGCCAGTCACGCTCTATCCATTTTCGGAGATCACAGTGACGTAATGGCAACTCGACAAACCGGCTTTGCTCTTCTGGCATCTAATTCTGTTCAGGAAGCGCAAGATATGGCGTTGATTGCTCACGCAGCGACTTTGAAAGCACGTGTTCCTTTCCTTCATTTCTTTGACGGCTTCCGAACTTCTCACGAAATTAGCAAGATCGAACAACTTGATGAAGAAACCATGAAAGCGATGATTGATGACGGATTAATTATTGCTCATCGTAATCGAGGGCTAAATCCGGAGCATCCTTTCATTCGCGGCACAGCTCAAAACCCCGATGTATTCTTCCAGGGTCGCGAAGCGGGAAATAAGTATTATGAAGCGTGTCCGGGAATCGTCCAAGAGACGATGGACCAATTTGCGAAGCTAACTGGTCGTTCTTATCATTTGTTTGATTATTACGGTGCAAAAGATGCCGAAACGGTAATTATTGCGATGGGTTCCGGAGTTGAAACGGCCACCGAAACCGCAAAATATCTCAATTCAAAAGGCGAAAAACTGGGTGTTCTCGCTGTTCATCTATATCGACCTTTTGATGCGGCAACCATGCTGAAAAGTTTGCCGGCGAGTGTTAAAAAGATTTGTGTTCTTGATCGAACAAAAGAACCGGGTTCCGCCGGTGAGCCTCTCTATTTGGATGTCGTAACCGCTGTATCCGAAGGCTTTACAAATGGAACTTTGCCGTTTGAGAAGATGCCGATTATTGTCGGCGGTCGGTACGGATTGGGTTCCAAAGATTTTACTCCCGCAATGGTTAAGGGCATTTTCGATGAATTATCCAAAGATAAACCGATGAATCATTTTTCCGTCGGCATCGAAGATGATGTTTCCGGCAGAAGCATTGCTTACGATAAAAATTTCTTGCTGCCAGAAGCCAAAACTGTCCGGTGCATGTTCTTCGGCTTAGGATCCGATGGTACTGTCGGAGCGAATAAAAACTCCATTAAGATTATCGGCGAAGAAACGAATAATTATGCACAAGGATATTTCGAATATGATTCCAAGAAATCCGGTTCCACCACAACCAGTCACCTGCGCTTTGGTCCCGACCCGATTCATGCTCCTTATTTGATCGGTGAGAATGATGCGAATTTCTTGGCTTTACACATGTTCACTTTTCTTGAAAAGTTGGACATAACCCGTTTCGCTGCGAAGGGTGGAACATTCCTATTGAACTCGTTTTACGGTCCTGACGAAGTTTGGGATCATCTTCCCGCCGAAGTACAAAAAGATATTATTGACAAAGAATTAAAGTTTTATGTCATTGACGCTTTCTCGGTTGCGAATAAGACAGGCATGGGTGGAAGGATTAATACCATTATGCAGACTTGCTTTTTCGCAATTTCCGGTGTCTTGCCGCGCGATGAAGCAATCGAGGAAATTAAAAAGTCCATTACAAAAACATATGGGAAGAAAGGGGACAAAGTCGTCGCTCAGAACTTTGAAGCGGTTGATTCTACCCTTGCTAATTTATTTGAGGTGAAATATCCCAAGCAAGTCACCAGTAAAATTCATCGACTGCCGGCTGTTCCGCCGGAAGCACCTGAATTTGTTCAGAAGACTACAGCACCGATGATCGCCGCCCAAGGCGACAAATTGCCGGTTTCCGCCCTCCCCGAAGATGGAACTTTTCCGTCGGGTACAAGCCAATGGGAGAAACGGAATATCGCATTGGTTTCCCCAGTGTGGGATCCTGCAACTTGTATCCAATGCGGAAAATGCTCTATGGTCTGTCCGCATGCGGTCATTCGACAAAAAGTCTATGATGCTTCTTATCTGAAGAATGCTCCGGAAACTTTCAAATCAGCCGATGCGAAGGGTTTTAAAGAATTTCCGGGAGCGAAATTCACCCTTCAGGTCTCAGTCGAAGATTGTACCGGCTGCGGTTTGTGTGTCTATACTTGCCCGGCAAAAAATAAGGAAAATCCGCAATTGAAAGCCATTAATATGGCTGAACAGTTACCGCAACGTGCCACCGAATCGAAGAATTGGGCATTTTTCCTGACCATTCCTGATCCGGATCGGACAAAAATTGTTCCGAACTCGGTTAAATTGGCTCAGCAATTGCGCCCCTTATTTGAATTTTCCGGTGCCTGCGCCGGATGCGGCGAGACCCCATACATTAAACTGGTCTCGCAATTATTTGGCGATCGAGCCATAATCGCAAATGCGACCGGTTGTTCCTCCATTTATGGTGGTAACTTGCCGACAACTCCTTATACCTTCAACAATGAAGGACACGGACCGGCATGGTCGAACAGCCTATTTGAAGATAACGCTGAGTTCGGACTGGGCATGCGATTGACCGTTGACAAACAGAATCAGTTTGCAAAAGAACTGATTGCTGATTTACGTGGAGAAATAGGCGATCAACTGGCTGACGGTTTACTCAATGCCGATCAATCCACTGAGAATGGAATTAACGAACAACGGAAGCGTGTCAAAGAACTAAAAGATAAGCTTTCGAAATCAAAAGATCCTAAAGCGGCAAATTTGGTTTCAATCGCCGATGCTTTAATCAAAAAGAGTGTCTGGATCATCGGTGGTGATGGCTGGGCATACGATATCGGTTATGGCGGTTTGGATCATGTTTTAGCATCGGGGAAAAATGTCAATATTCTTGTACTCGACACCGAAGTTTATTCAAACACCGGCGGTCAGGCTTCCAAGTCTACACCGATGGCAGCAGTTGCTAAATTTGCGTCCAAAGGAAAAGATCTGCCCAAGAAGGATCTGGCTTATATTGCCATGACTTATGGTTATATCTATGTGGCGAAAGTAGCCCTGGGTGCGAATGACAATCAGGTTTTGAAAGCCATGCTTGAAGCGGAAGCCTACGACGGTCCGTCACTGATCATCGCTTATTCACACTGTATTAATCACGGAATTAATATGAGTCTGGGATTGGAACAACAAAAGAAAGCTGTCGAATCCGGCCACTGGCCTTTGTTCCGCTATAACCCAACCAAAATTGAGCAGGGTGAGAATCCCTTGACAATTGATTCGAAAGCGCCTTCCATTCCGCTATCAGATTATGCTTACAGTGAAAATCGTTATAAGATGCTGCTGAAGAGTGATGAAGCTCGGGCGGAAATGCTGATGAAGAACGCCGAAAAAGAATCCGGCAGACGTTGGGAATTATATAAGCAATTAGCCGAATTGAATTACAAAACCGGCGTTGCGGGACCTAAGAACGAATAAGGAAGCTACTTTTATTTTTGAATAAATAATGCATCAAAAGAAGGCTGAAAAAAAGCAGCCTTCTTTTGGTTAAATTGTCCAGATTGAATTTTGGATGATATCAATCAAAGAAGAAAATAAAATAAAGATTAACTCGCTTGAAATTCTTCAAGATACTATCGGGAAAAATGTAAAAATAACTCTGCTCTCTCACCAATTTGTTTAAGACCATTTGTCTCGTTCATCAGGTGATAAGGAACTAAAATAACGGAGTGGGCGTATTGATAATGAAAAAATGTATGAAAGGAAATTCTATGAAAAAAAATGTCAGTCTTTCTTTTTTTATTGTTCTTGTCTGTTTTTTAGCTGTTTTTGTATTCGTTTCGGCGGAACCCGGGAGTCTCAAAGTGGTTGATGCCGAAAAATATGAAATTACAATTGGCAACTACGATGCAAAAATCCTCGTTCCCGAAATAGAGGGACTCGCTGATACGAAACAGCAAGATCAATTAAATGGCTCTTTTAGTGATCATGCGGGCGAATTAGTACAAAATTTTATTAGTGAAGCAAAATCCATTCGACAACAATTCCCGGAAGATGGTCCTCATTTTGAACTCCAGTATCAATACGAAGTCCTCTATGATAATGAAGATAATATGGTTTTTCGGATCTATGAATTTACAGCCGCTGGTTCCTCAAATTACATGGCCCAATACTACACCATTGATAAACGGACGAACAAACTCTTATCATTATCAGATATAACTGGTGGAAAAGCGGATGCAATGGAAAAGATTCGAGCTTATATAGAAGAATCCATGCGTGAATATAACAAAAACAATGATATGAAATACTGGATTGATGATGGTCCTGAAGGGGGAGATTATAAAGAGTCACTGGATAAAGTTTTTGCCTCAATTGAAGAAAACAGGCAATATTACCTCAATCAAGACGGACAATTGGTGATCACCTTCAATAAATATGACGTGGCACCGGGTGCAATGGGTAGTCCCGAATTTATCATTCCAAATGAGATATTGGGGAAAAACTAAATCTTAATGAACAAAAAAGGTGCCTCAGGGGGAATAGAGGCACCTTTTCTATTTAAAACGAAAGAGACTTAATTTTCTGCTTTCATTTTTTTATTTTTTCGTCGTTGATGAAGTAATGCAATAATTATAAATATCAAGGTGGCGAGGGTCAGATAATCACCGATGTATTGCCAACGAGTCTTTTGATAATATACCGTTACTTTTCCTTCCGGTTCACCGGTAATGTCAAAAGCGACAAAGCCATGCGTACCTAAATAGGTTTTCAAAGGAGCCGGCTCTTTCCCTTCTACATTCAATACCGCTTGATAACCGGTGTAATAAAGAACCGG
>DCTP01000096.1:0-604 GCA_002329625.1 Leptolinea sp. UBA1437 | reverse complement strand
TGAATTGGAGCGGTTTTCGATCATGGGATAAAATTTCGAGGTTGTTCGCATCGGAAAGAACAGTATCCTTATTCCTGTCTATAAATAATACTTCGGCACCGATAGGCATATATTCTCCCCCACTTACTCGATAGGAATCCACATGTACCGGATAATTTTCAGTAACTAATCGATTTTTTAATGCATTGTTAAAAAAAGGTATAAAGCAAACTGACGAAAAGCAGAAAATAGTAATTAATACCGGCATTTTCCTCTTTTTGTCGACGACCTCGTTAATTAGAAGTCCGCCTCCGATGGAAATTAAAGGTATAGCGAGAATTAATATTCGCCAACTAAATTGCAAACGATTAGCAAGCCATGCAAACCATTGCCATGGAAAATATTCTGTCGAAATAAACGTAGTAATAAATCCTGCGATAATTAATTTAGTCGCAATTTTATATGTAGAATTTTTATTCTTCTTATTTGAAAAGAGGAAAATGAGAGGGAGAAATAGGAGTGGATAGCCTAAATTGGGATCTGAATAAGAATCCCATACGGGAGTTGGTATTAAAGGAAATGAACCAGCAACGAATTTTTTGCCAGGATCACTAATTGAATGGAT
>DCTP01000011.1:48745-51857 GCA_002329625.1 Leptolinea sp. UBA1437 | reverse complement strand
TTTGAGTTCCAGTGAAAAGATCAAGCGGTATTGCGGAGAAGACAAACTTCACGCTGCTTTTGATTTCACATTTACTCACTGTAAGTGGGATGCTTCAGCTTTTCGGAAAATCATTAAAAACGTCGAACAAAACTCACAGGAAGCCGGTTTCTGGCCAACATATGTTCTGAACAATCATGATGTAAAACGATCGGCTTCCAGATTCGGCTTGGGAGAATATGATGAACGGCTTAAGGAAGCCGCTGCTTTGCTGATCCTTTTAAGGGGAACGCCTTATATCTATTACGGCGAGGAAATCGGTATGCGAGAGACGAAGCTTAAAAAATCCGAGATGATGGATCCGGTCGGGGTTATGTGGGCGCCATTTAATCGAGGACGGGACGGCTGTCGTGCCCCGATGCAATGGAACAATCAAACCAATGCTGGATTTACCAGCGGAAAACCTTGGAATAAAATTCATCCGGATTATCCCGAGCGGAATGTGAATGCGATGGTTCATGATCCGAATTCGCTGTTGACGTTTTACAGGCAGCTGATCGGATTGCGGAAACAATTCCGTTGTCTTCAGGTCGGAAATTTGGAGCTTTTAGATCAAAATAATGAATCCGTCCTGACATTTACCAGAAAATTCGGGAAGGAAATCGCTCTGATTGCGATTAATTTCACCCANNTTTGGAGCTTTTAGATCAAAAAAATGAATCTGTCTTGACATTTACTCGAAAATTTGGGAAAGAAATTGCTCTAATTGCGATTAATTTCACCCAATTTCCGCAAATAACAGATTGCAAAGAGCTAGGATCCGAAATTATCTGGACAAAAAGTTTTTCAAATAAAACCGCGGATATTTCTCAGCCCAAAGATGGAGTTCTCCGACTGGTTGGGGAACAAGCGGTTTTGTTGATCGGTAAATAAACGGTGGGGAATAAAACGATGAAAAAAACGAAATCCTGGGGGGTTTTACTCTTTCTGACCTTTCTATTTATCGCCGGCAGGTTGGATGCCTATGGTATTTTGATGGATTCGGTCGCTGCGAATGATACCTCTTCTTATTTTGATTGCGCGAAGGAAGATTTTACGAAGATCGAAGCATATGAATGTCATCGTTCGGCTACTCTCCCTTTTATCATCCAAAAACTTAACCCAAATCTCAAATATGAACTGACTGATGTTTCGGAGCCTTTTTTCAAGTCTGAAGCGGAACTACAAATTCAGCCTGGCACGGAAAAGCTCGTTATTTTCCAAACTCTGCTGTCAATTTTTAGTTGGTGTTTTTTTACTTTGACGGTTGTTGGATTGTTCCATCACGAGCTGAGTAAAATCCTCGCGGCAATTATTTTATTCGGATTTGCTTTTGTTCCGCAAATTGCCGACTGGGACAGTATCCTGTTATCCGAATCCATGTCTTTTTCCTTTTTTATTCTGCTGTGCGGTTTTTTAATCCGTTTCTTGCGCAATTGTTATGGTTCCGGAAGTTTATCGCGTAGATTTATTTCGGGCTTTTTTATGCTGCTGTCAGCGATATTTTGGATATTTACACGGGATACCAATGCTTATTTTATTGCCCTCCTATCCGTGGTATTTTTCATCCTGTTTTGGATTACCGTATTCAGCCGCCGTAAATTCCAAGGATTGATGTTATTTTTATCCCTGTGTTTGGCGACTTGTTTTCTGTTCCAACAGCAAACCTTTCGTAACAGTAAACGATGGCTATTACCGTTATTAAATAACTTGACAACCAATGTTTTCCCCTATCCGGATCGTGTCGCATTTTTCGAAGAGAAGGGAATGCCGGTTAATGAGGCTGTTCTCTCCCAATCCGGTTCGGCGGAGTATAACGATTTATACAACCAAAAAGAATTTATTCAATGGGCTGAAACGAACGGTCTTTCCACGTATACCGCTTTTCTGATAAATATGCCGTTATGGAGTGTTCAGCAAATCTTTTTAAACTTGGACGGATTTTTTGCCGAAAATCTGCAGCCATTTTTTTACGGGAAACCGGATGAAAAGCCCCATTGGGCGGATAAGGTTGGAAATGTTTTGCATCCGTTATCTTCCACCGTGCTCTGGATCGATCTTTTCCTATTGTTGATATTGTTTATTTATACAATCCGAAAACAGGATGCCGATTCGTTTGTTTGGTTTTTGTTTTCATTTTTGTTGACAATCGGAAGCATTATGATGATTTCGGTTGCCTATTTAGGCGAGGTGCGTTCCGTGTGGAGGCATGTTCTTTGCGGAGTGATGCCGTTGCGATTGATTCTTTGGATCCAAATTTTGGAAATATTGGATCAGGCACTCGATGCCCAGCCTTCTCCTCCGATCATCAACCGCCTGGGAGGAAAGTCAAAATGGCCGGAAGCTGATAAAATTCAGGATGATCAAGGAATAATTTAAAATAAAACAGGAGTGAAATAACAATGAGAAGACCAATGGTTGCAGGCAACTGGAAGATGAATAAAACTGCCGCTGAAGCAATTATCCTCGTTCAGGAATTATTACCCGAATTACAGAAACAGACCGCAATCGATCGTGTAATATGCCCGCCGTTTACCGCTTTATATCCGGTTTCTGGACTTTTGAAGGGAAGCGGTATCGGATGCGGTGCTCAGGATGTGTTCTGGGAAGAAAAGGGAGCCTATACCGGGGAAATCGCGCCGAATATGGTTGCCGAACTGGGTGAATATGTGATTATTGGACATAGTGAACGACGAACTTATTTTTACGAAACAGATGAGACGGTCAATAAAAAAATGCTTGCAGCCTTAGCCGTTGGATTGACGCCGATTGTCTGTGTCGGAGAAACATTGGATGAAAATCAATCCGGACGGACAAAGGAAGTGGTTTCACGGCAGGTTCGCGAAGGGTTGAAAGGAATTCCCGAAATGTATACCGGAAAAATCGTGATTGCTTATGAACCGGTATGGGCAATTGGGACAGGTTTGGCGGCGACCGGGATAGATGCAAACCGAGTGATTGCGGAAGATATTCGGAAACCGTATGCTGATCTTTATGGAGAAAAAGCGGCACAATCGATTCGGGTGTTGTACGGCGGATCGGTGAAAGGAAATAATGCTGCCGAATTTTTTAGCCAGCCCGATATTGATGGAGC
>DCTP01000011.1:44896-48736 GCA_002329625.1 Leptolinea sp. UBA1437 | reverse complement strand
AAACTTCCGAAATTTCGGAAGTTTTCTTTTTTATATCAGTCATACCGAGGATAAAATCAAGGCTGATTTACGGGGATCTTGGTTTACTCGAGATGAAGCTAAAATCGTCTATGTTATCGGATAAATTTCATTTATTTTTAAGAACAGAATCACTTTTTATTCGAGAAAAAGGTTGACATTATGAGAAAATTGATGTATGATCAGCCGCATAACGAGTAAACCATCAATAGATGACGTGAGAAATATATTTTGAGCCATAAAGGGTCATCAATTGTATATTATTAGAGATTGTTGATTTCCTCTGTCGATTCGGAGAATTAATGGATAAAGTTTCAGAGAAAGCTCTGCAACGATTAAACGGAAGATTAATAGATTGTCAATTTAATTGGTGCGTATGCACCAATTAGTAATTAATTATCAAAGCGCTTGAGAGCGCCAGGAGGCAAGATATGAATATCCTCGTTGTTGTTGGTGGTGGGGCGCTGATTCTTTTCCTCGCTTATATCACCTATGGTAAGTTCATCTCCACGAAAGTATTTGAACTCGATAATTCAAGAGTGACACCTGCCGTTGAGATGGAAGACGGAGTGGATTATGTACCGACCGATGCCAAATATTTGGCAGGTCAGCACTTTTCCGCAATTGCAGCCGCCGGGCCTGTTACCGGACCGATCATCGCAGGCATTGCATATGGTTGGATGCCTACAATGTTATGGATCCTTTTAGGAAGCATTTTTATTGGCGGTGTTCATGATATGGGCGCCTTGGTTGCTTCCATTCGACACAAAGCGACAGGAATCGCAGATACTATGAGAGAATATGTTTCAAAAAGAGTCTGGATTCTTTTCAACATATTCATATTCTTTACCCTGGTGATGATTATTGTCGCTTTCACCGATATTACGACTTCCTCTTTTGTAAGCACGGTTACGTTGGATGATGGGTCCGTTGTTGGGGGCGGTGCAACTGCGACTTCGTCAATTTTGTACTTGATCCTGCCGGTGATTATGGGATTTTTGCTCCGTTATACAAAATTAAGTTTATTGTGGGCGACTATCATTTTCTTGCCGCTGGTTGCTTTATCTATTTGGGTCGGTCAATATATTCCATTGAATTATGGTAATAAAAATGTCTGGAACTTAATTGTCATTCTATACTGTATTATCGCAGGAATTGTTCCGGTTTGGGCATTATTGCAACCGCGCGGCCATTTGGGAGGCTATTTCCTTTATGCAACTTTGGTTTTCGGTTTCATCGGCATTATATTCGGAGGTTTCGATACCCAATATCCTGCCTGGACCAAGACCTACGGTTCCTCTGATTTTTGGACTCCGATGTTCCCGATGCTCTTTATTACGGTCGCATGTGGTGCCTGTTCTGGCTTTCACAGTTTGGTGGGTTCCGGAACTACATCCAAGCAACTGGCAAAAGAATCCGATGCAAAACCGATTGGTTACGGAATGATGCTCGCTGAATCGGTTGTCGCTTTAATGGCGTTGTCAACTGTTATGATTCTTACGAAAGATGACGAGATCTTAACCAAATCCCCGAACTTCATCTATGCAAACGGTTTGGGCTCCTTTATGCAGTTGCTCGGAATCAATAAAGCATTCGGTATCTCCTTCGGATTGATGGCTTTCACGACGTTTGTCTATGACACACTGGATGTCTGCACCCGCCTTGGCCGTTTCATTTATCAGGAACAGAGCGGTATGAAAGGTCTAACGGGGAGAATTATCGGAACAATCTTGATCGGTGGTATTCCGTTGATTCTGATGTCGATTAATTTGACGGATCCGGACGGAAACCCGGTGGCAATTTGGAGCTTGTTCTGGAAGACTTTCGGATCTTCGAATCAATTGCTGGCTGGGCTGGCTTTGGTGGGGATTACCGTTTGGTTACAGCGAACTGCTAAACACCGGAAAGCCTGGATTGCGACCGTTATACCCGCTGCGTTTATGTTTATCATGAGCACCTGGGCTTTAATTAGCACTTTCCTGTCCTATACATACAAAAACGGTTCCTGGATCATGCCGGTAGGCACCAATAAGGTTGTTCCGGGACTGAGTTTAATTTACATTATCTTGGCTGTTTGGGTTGTAATCGAATGCGTCCCTGCTATTGTTAAAAACGCCAAAAATCAGGGGCGACAACCGGTTACACAGGAAGCATAATTTCTCAAATTGTTAAGTATAAATTTACCGCCTGAGTTTTCAACTTGGGCGGTATTTTTTTCTCATATCATTTCAATCGTTAAAAATGTAAGTTTCTGATAGTTTTTGCCAGCCTTTTTCGATAAAATAAAAAAAGAATTGGAAGAACGCCGTCTCTTTGGAGACGGCGTTCAGATTGAAAGATGGGCAAATGGCAATGAAGTTTTATCAATTGACCGCTACCGAGCGAATCAAAGAACTGATTAATTTAAAGGTAATCAGTGAAGAAGATGCAGCGCTTCTGTTGAACGGAGGTGGTCTCTCCCGAGAAGTTGCCGATCATATGATTGAAAATGGCATTGGCCTTTTTGATTTACCGCTGGGTGTCGCGCAAAATTTTATGGTTAACGGTCGCTCTGTTTGGGTTCCGATGGTGATTGAAGAGTCATCGGTTATCGCTGCAGCATCCAATGGCGCGAAAATTGTGGCACAAAATGGTGGTTTCACGGCGAAAGCAGACCCTCCCCGGATGATCGGACAAATTCAGGTAATCAACGTACCCAATCCGGTGCCGGCAAAGAGAAATGTACTTCGTCATAAACAGGAACTGATTGCAAAATTGAATGCTAGCCATCCTTCTCTGATAAATCGAGGCGGCGGCGTTTTAGATTTATCGAGCAAAATATTTCAAAAATCCACAGCGGGACCAATGTTGGTATTTTATCTGACAATTGATGTGCGGGATGCGATGGGAGCGAACCTGGTCAATTCGATGTTGGAAGAGATCGCTCCAGATATCGCAAGACTTACGGAAGGTGAGATCCGGTTGTGCATATTGTCGAATTATGCAGATAAACGCTTGGCACATGCATCTTGTACAATTCGACCGGCTACACTTGCCAAGGAAGAACAGGCAGGCGAAGAGGTGGTGGACCGAATTCTGGTGGCGCATGCCTTGGCGGAAGTCGATCCATACCGTGCAGTGACACACAATAAAGGAATTATGAACGGTGTGGACGCCGTCGTTATTGCAACCGGGAATGATTGGCGAGCGGTTGAGGCTGGAGCGCACAGTTGGGCTTGCAAAAAAGGAAAGATTCGACCGCTGAGCTCTTGGACAAAAGATTCAGACGGAAACTTGCATGGCGAGTTGGAGATACCTCTAGCTGTCGGAATTATCGGCGGAGCTACCCAGGTGCATCCCTTAGCTCAAATCTGTATTCGGATGATGAAAATCCAATCCTCCGGTGAAATGGCTGAAATCATCGCCTGTGTGGGGTTAGCCCAGAATTTGGCTGCATTACGCGCACTTTCGACAGAAGGAATTCAAAAAGGACATATGGCACTCCATGCCCGTCAGATCGCCATTGCAGCCGGAGCTCAAGGCGCGGATATCGATCGGGTCGCGGAAATGATGTGTAAAGAGGGAAATATCGCTGTAGATCATGCAAAGGAGATTTTGAGACGAAATGAAATTACTAATTCCTGAAAATCCGGTTGGAATCATTGGTTACGGTGCCTATATTCCCCGCTATCGTATTCGGGCATCCGAAATCTCACGGGTATGGCACGGCGATTCAGAAGGGACACCGATTAAAGAAAAATCTGTCCCGGGAATGGATGAAGACACTATTACCATGTCTATCGAAGCTGCCCGTAATGCTTTGGCAAGGGCGGGTATCCCGGC
>DCTP01000011.1:0-44838 GCA_002329625.1 Leptolinea sp. UBA1437 | reverse complement strand
GAAGCGATGATTGCTGGAATGGGCTTGGTTGGCTCGGGTATGGGAAAGTACGCTCTGGCAATCGGAATGGACACAGCTCAAGGAAAACCCGGCGATGTCTTGGAATATACCGCGGCAGCGGGCGGTGCGGCGGTCATTTTGGGGCCAGCTGATGAAGCTTTGGCAACGATTGATGCCGCTTATTCTTTCGTGACCGACACGCCGGATTTCTGGCGGCGCCAAAGCGAAAAATATCCGGAGCACACTCAGCGTTTTACCGGCGAACCGGCATATTTTAATCATTTGGAACATTCGATTCAAACCTTTTTTGATGAAACCCATACGAAAGCTTCCGATTATCGTTACGCTGTTTTTCATCAGCCGAACAGTAAATTTCCCGTTAAACTTGCCAAACAATTCGGCTTTAAGAAAGAACAATATGAAACGGGACTTTTATCTCCGATTATCGGAAATACTTATTCTGGTGCGGTATTGCTAGGGCTTTCGACGATTTTCGATATCGCTCAGCCCGGGGATCGGATTTTAGCAGCCAGTTTTGGTTCGGGCGCAGGATCCGACACATTTTCACTTGTCGTGACTGATGCGATTTTATCCAGAAAGAACAAGGCTCCGAGTACACAGATGTATATTGATCGAAGAACTGAAATTGATTACGCTATGTATGCCCGTTATCGAAATCAGTATCTGATGAAATAAAAAGGAAGATTATTTTGAACAGAATCGATCACAGACAGCAACCCGTTATTTTAGGCACCGGAATTTTACCCATTGGGCAACATTGGGAAATATCGCTCCGACAACTGGGCGGGCGAGCGGTTCGGATGGCGCTTCAGGATGCCGGAAATCCCAAGCCGGATGCGATTTATATCGGGAACGGATTGGGAACCATTCTTTCCCATCAGGCTAATTTGGGTGCTTTGATTCCCGAATTTGCCGGTTATCCCGGGATTGAAAGCTGCACTTTTGAGGCAGCCGGCGCTTCCGGTGCAGCCGCTTTTCAAGCCGCCTGTTTTGCGGTCGAATCCGGTTATGTGGACGTTGCGGTCGCATTGG
Organism: Leptolinea sp. UBA1437; assembly: GCA_002329625.1. Taxonomy (GTDB): domain Bacteria; phylum Chloroflexota; class Anaerolineae; order Anaerolineales; family Anaerolineaceae; genus Flexilinea. The sequence goes on along the minus strand of DCTP01000011.1, from coordinate 43,785 downwards.
GAGTTGAAAAGATTACAGAATGCGAAGATCGAGCTGCGGAAGCGGCGATGAATCTTGCTTTGAATTATGAATTCGAAAGCAGCCAGGGATCGACGGTAAAAACCGAGGCAGCCTTAATCGCTCAACGATATCTTTATGAATGGCATCTGAATCGTGAGATCTTTCAAAGGGTAGCACTCAATTCCTATCAAAATGCGCGAGAAAACCCCAATGCATTCGCTCGAAATATTGATGAAAAGACATATCAAAAACAACCGCTGATTTCTGCACCTTTGGGGCTTTATGATATTGCTGTGCAGAATGATGGTGCGGCGGCGATTGTATTAACTCGAGAAGAATTAGTTCCGGCGGAAGAACGGGATCGACTGATAAGGGTCTCCGGAAGCGGAAATGCCGTCGCGTCATTAGCTCTCCATGACCGGCATGACCTCCTTTACTGGTCCGCTGTAGCTCAATCTGCTGCTGCTGCTTTACGGCAGGCGGATCTGAAACTTTCTGATATTGACACATTCGAAATTTGGGATGGCACTGTTATGGATGTCATTTTGTCTCTTGAATCAATTGGCATTTGTCAGGAAGGGAAAGGTTGGCAAATCGATTCATTGCCTTTAAATGTTACGGGTGGGTGTTTGGGACGCGGGAATCCGCTCGGAGCTTCCGGCATGTACCAGATTGCTGAAATTGCTCGATTTTTACAGACACAAAAATCAAAGGATCGTATTCATCGGAATGCGTTGATCCAAGCGATCGGCGGATACGGTGCTACGGCCATTACACATATCTTACGGTCATAAAAGAACTATCAAAAGCTATCATGATAGCTTTTGCTTTTCTTTTTTACTTATACTTTGGGACGTTATTTATGGAAGGAGCAATTGGAATTCCTTCCGAAATGAAATCTGAAATCTTTTGAAAACAGATGATAAAGATTTCTAAAATGAGGAGAGAGAATGGAATCACCACGTCATTGGCGTTTGAAGAAACAACGATATGCCCTGATCGGAGAGGAGTGTCCCCATTGTAAAGCAAAAATATTCCCGCCTCGGGATGTCTGCCCGGAATGCGGTTTGGAAGCAAAAACAGCTTACCAATTTAGCGGGAAAGGAAAAGTATACTCATATACCACAATCAATGAAGCGCCGTCCGGCTTTCAGGATATGTCTCCCTATGCAATTGCATTGGTTAAATTGGAAGAAGGACCGATTGTTACAGCCCAATTGACTGATTTGGGCGGAGAGTCTATTTGGGTTGGGATGCCTGTTGAAATGGTTACTAGGAAACTCCGCAATGATGGCGATGAACGGGGAGTTATCCTTTACGGATACAAATTTCGACCGGCATTTCAAGCCTAATCTAAACCGATATTCAATTCGGAAAGTCAGCGTCCTCGTTCATACTCAACGAAGACGCTGACTTTTTAATCTTAAGAAAAAACTTGGTTGCGATGTTCTTTCACCAATTTTTTATTTATCACCTGATTTTATAATTTGATTACGGTTTTCTGTTGACCAGAAGGAAGGTTCACTGAAATATAGACAATTTCGAAAGTTTAAGGAGTTAATTGGAAGATAAGGCCTGACGAAAAATGTTTTTAAGCGGAAAGAATAAAAATTTTCAAATTAATTACTGATCAAGTAAAGAAAGCAACATCCACTATTTCTTTCAGACGCTTTTATGCGTACAGAAAAGTATCAGATTTTCTATTTGAAAATTGAACGAGATCAGCTTTTCGAAAAGGATAAAAGTATAATTGACTGAATATTTCGTTTTTATTCATACAATCTCAATAAAGAATTTAAGTTGGAGGACATTATGAATATGTCAAAACGATTGGAAGAAGCCAGGAAAGCCTATGATGAAAAAAATCCGGAAGCCAGTAAAAAAGCCCATGATGAAAAAGTCATCGAGATGGCTGTCGAACAACACGGTTCCGAATCTTCGCAGTTTATCGGAAATATGGTTTACGGGGGATTGGACGGAATCATCTCGATTTTTGCAGTAGTCAGCGGTGTTGCCGGAGCAAATCTGACGTCCGGCGTATTGCTGATTCTGGGCGCGGCTAATTTGCTCGGTGATGGAATTTCAATGGGAATCGGTGCTTACCTGTCGATGAAAAGTGAAAAAGAATATTATCGAAAAGAGCTGGAGCGCGAAAGTTGGGAAGCTGAGCATTATCCGGAAGGAGAAAAAGCGGAGTTACTGGCAATTTATAAAAATAAAGGCTTCCCGCCGGAGGATGCAGAGAAATTAGTCGAGATCCAGTCTCGCGATCATGATCGCTGGGTAGATGCGATGATGATAAATGAATTGGGGATGATAAAAGATGAACGGAAGCCAATTAGTGCAGCTTTGATGACGTTCGGTGCATTCATCTTATTCGGTCTATTGCCTCTGCTGGTTTATATGGTGGATACGATTTTCCATACCAATTTATCTATGTCTACCATGTTCCTGATTTCGATTATTCTTTCCGGTATTTCGCTCTTTGGTTTGGGAGCGGCAAAATATTTTATTACCCGTCGAAATCCCCTCATCAGTGGTTTAGAAATGCTGATCGTTGGGGGTTTGGCTGCTTCCGTGGCTTATTTTATTGGTGTTTTACTCAAACCATTAGGCGGATGATTTTTGATGTTTTACAAATAGCTCGTTTGTTACTGACGACTCGGAAAAAAATGAATGACCTTCTTGCGAAAGGAGATTAGAAAAAAAAGTTAGTCTGATTTAATAATATTCGCCCGGATAATAAATGTTATCCGGGCTTTTTTCTTTATTATCCGATAGGATAAGGGAAAGATGAAAGAGACACGAGATGAGCAATCATGATTAAAACCAATACAAGTGCCAACATGTACCACATGGCATGATATTTCCTGATTGTTTTCTTGAACTGAGGAGCTGCTTTGGTAAAGCGCATGGTAAAGCCGGCGAACACCATCCATGCCATTACGATGATCAGAATCCAATTAAAGACGGTTGCGTATTCCCATAATGTAACAGCATGAATAACAATCACGACAAAAGCGGCAATATTCCCAAAATAATGAACATAATGCCATTTATCCCTTAAATTATTCAGCCATTTCCATTCGGCATTGGGAGCGAAAATTCTCTGGATGAGATGTAAAATGGTATAAAGGTTTGCCAGAAGAAATAAAGCTCCTCCTAAACCACCTAAACTAAGACCTAACGAGATACTAGACGGAATTTCCTGATTCATTGCTTTAGCCTCCTATTATTATAATTTTCTTATGTATCTAAGGAAACGATAATTATTTTTTACCTTTTAGAAAAACGATTATTCCGTCTTATGCCTCTTTGATATTTTCTTCGGTAGCATATTCAGCAGCGATATGACCAAAAGTTAGAGCAGGTCCGATTGTACCGCCGCCTGCCCAATAGGCTTGCGCAGCGGGTGCACCGATACAGTTCCCTGCACCATAAAGCCCTGGTATAGGTATGTCTTCATGATTTAATACCTGGCCTTTTTTATTAATCTTCGGTCCCCCTTTCGTATCGAGAGTGCCTCCAGCAATTATGATCGCATAGTAAGGTCCTTCCGACGCAATCGGATACATTGTGATATTCGATAAATTGTGATCCGGCGCAGCCGGGCCATTGTATGCCAAATCTATGGGTTGTTCTCCCCGATGAAATTCCGGATCGATTCCCTGCTCGGCATATTGATTGAAAACTTTTATTGTTTTCTTAAGATTTTCGGCAAAGCTTTGGTCAAGATGGAAATTGCCGGTTGCAGATGCAATTTTATTTAACCTTTCTTCGATCGCTTGCGCAAGATCTTCCAAAGTATTACCGGAAATCAGATAAGGAGATGGAGAATCCTTGGTCGGAATCGGGTAAGCTGCGGCAGGAGGATAGTTCCCCCAAATATCAGCAGTTCGTTTATCGTAGATCATGAAGACCATCAAGTTTGGATATTCTCCCTTAATCGGATCCCAACTAAAGAAGGCTTGTGTTTTTTCATTATAAACCGCCTTCTCGTCTACGATTCTTTTCCCATATTTATTTACATAAATCATGCTGTCCCCTGAAACCATGAAAATATCGGTCGGAGGGCTCGGATGCTCTAAAACTTCTTCTAAAACAACCGGCGCCCACCAGGCATTTGCAGTATTGTTTAATTTTGCCCCAACCGAAGTTGCAATATCAATAAAATCACCTTCATTTGTCGGGACAGCGCACCCTCCGAAAACAGGGCCGCGCAAAAAATTTAATCTTTTTTCCGGACTATGCGTAAACCCGCCGCTTCCGAAAATCACTGCTTTTTTGGCTCGTAAGGTGACAATTTGGTTCTCGGAATCGATTGCCTCCAACCCGACAACTTCTCCCTTACTGTTCAGGATAAGCTTTTTTGCACGATGGTTAAGTAAAATGGGTATCTCCCTTTTATTTATTGCTTCTCTAAGTTGTCTTATCAACTCAAATCCTCGAGCAACTCCTTTTCCTGTTTGAGGATCTTTGGGAACCAGGCATCGCCCTCTAGGGACTTTGTCTTCTTGGAGATGAGCATAGTAATCGGGAAAAAGCTGCCCGTCCCAGGCGATCCAAGGAATCGCTTCCAACGCACCCATCGCATGAAGCTTTTCAATCGTAGGGGATGCATTCTCATAATATCCTTCAAGTAATTCGTATTGATGATCATTGAGTCCGAAGTGATTATCATTCGGGTTGTATAGCGTTGGATAAGAAAGACGCGCCATATAACGTAAAGCATCTTCTTTTTTATCTTCTATGTTGCTTTCTCTTAAAAATGAATTATTCGGTATCCAAAATACGCCGCCGGATTTTTCGGTTGTTCCGCCAGGTCTGGCTCTTTTTTCCACCATGATAACTTTGGCGCCTTTTTCATATGCAAACAAAGCTGCCGATGAAGCCGCTGCTCCGCTTCCGACTACAATAATATCCGCTTCATAATTCCACATTGGTTATCTTTCCTTTCTATTATGAATCACAAAATTTGGGTAAGATGATTTCATAAACTGACAAAAAATTGATATTCAACCGTCCATGACTTTCATAAATGTTTTTCAACATCTACGGGAAAGAAAATAAAACAGAAAAAACCGATTGCATAAATTGATCGGCTCTATCTTCTGGAGAATCCTTTGTTAAATGGACTATTTTTAAATTCTAAAAACGATATATTATTGTCTAATCCATTGGTCTAAACTTGTCTTTAGAGGATCCACAAACTGGGCAAACCCAGTCATCCGGTAAATCTTCGAAAGCTGTTCCCGGTTTAATTCCTGAATCGGGATCTCCTTTTACAGGGTCATATATGTATCCACAAACGCTGCATTTATATTTTTTCATTTCTATATGCTCCTTTAGACTCATTTTCAAATTTCTCTTCTATTTAAAAGATCATAGAAAAAACAAATTCTAAAATCCAATAATTGATCAGAAGAATTCAAAATACCCAGACCACTTTTTGACGAGCCGTCATTCAGCCGGCTTGAAACACAGACATCTTTTGAAATAAATTTCTAACTTCTAAAAGTATACAACTTTCTCTTAATTATTTTTAATTAATTGAGTCAACTGATAAAAATTGTCCAAACGATTATGGCTTAAAAAGAAGAAAGAAAAGAAACAGATAAATCAGAAAAAATAAGGCGAATGAGAACGATTAATTTGATTCTTAAATTCTGTTATTCATGGAAAAATATGGCATGATAATAAGAAATGGTGGAGGAAAAAATATAACTGATCAAATTTATACACATGGAGGCTCGTGATGGACTTGATTGAAATGGTAATTTATTCCGATTATATCTGTCCCTGGTGCTATGTTGGGCAGGCTGTTGTCGAAAAATTGAGAAAAGAATATCCAATGGTGATCACTTGGCGTCCGTATTTCCTTCGACCCGATATTCCGCCGGAGGGGATGGATATTCCAGAAGAATTGAATGATCACATGGCAGAAATCAGTGAAAGATTAAAGCAGATGGCTGACGCAGCCGGTTTGAAAATGGTTTTTCCGAAACATCTGCCCAATACCCGGTTCGCCCATGAAGCCACCGAATATGCCAATCAAAAGGGAAAAGGGTTTGAATTTCATCGCGAGGTTTTCGATCGCTTTTACGGAAAAGGGCAGGATATTGGACAATGGCCAGTACTTCAATCTGCTGGGAAAGCTGTCGGGTTGGATGCGGATGAGATGAAGCGACAGGTTGAAGAGGGAAAATATACTCGAGCGGTTCAAGATCATATTGCGGAAGCCGTAAAATGGGGTATTGAAAGTGTTCCGACATATATCATAAATAACCGTTATGCGATCGTCGGAGCTCAACCCTATGATAGTTTTCTTCAAGTTATTCGGAAAATCGATTTGCCTCATAATCAAGAGTCAATTCAATGAAATATAGGACTTTCGATAGGGAACGAAAATAAATGGAAAATAAAGCTCAAATCGTTTACTTCTCCCATGGTGGAGGACCTCTGCCAATTTTAGGAGAACCGAATCATCGGGCGATGGTCGATTTTATGAAAAACTTACCGTCCCGGTTGAACAGGCCGGAGGCGATATTGGTGATCAGCGCTCATTGGGAAGAGCAGCACCCCACTGTTTTAGGCGCACCCCATCCGCCCATGTTCTATGATTATTACGGTTTTCCGGAAAAAGCATATCAGATTCAATATCCTGCGCCGGGGGATCCAGAACTTGCAAAACAAATTGTCGAAATGCTGGGAAAGAATCATATTCAAGCAAAAATTGATTTGAATCGCGGATTTGATCACGGATTGTTTATCCCGTTGGAATTAATGTATCCGGAGGCGAATATTCCTTCCATTCAACTTTCTTTAATTCGCGGATTGGATTCGGCTGCTCATGTTTCTTTGGGAAAAGCGCTCCGAGATTTGGTGTCCGAGAATATATTGATCATCGGTTCCGGATTTTCCTTTCACAACCAACTTGCTTTTTTTGATTCTCAATCGGAATATGCGGATCCGGAAAATGATGCTTTCCAAAATTGGCTGGTTGAAACCTGCACCGGTGACTTCTCTCAGGAAGAACGCGAACAAAGATTAATCGAATGGGAAGAAGCGCCTTATGCCAGGTATTGTCATCCGCGCGAAGAACATTTACTGCCTTTGATGGTTTGTCAGGGACTGGCAAACAAACCCGCAAAATTAATCTTCGATGATGCGATTCTGAGAAAACGATCTGTTGCCTTTGCGTGGTAATTTGACAAATCGTATATAATAAAATTAAAGAATAGACGAACCGAATCGAAGAATATTCGAAATAATAAGGTCTTATGAAGGAAGAGAGGAGGGAAAAATGACACGTGTAATGTTTAATAGGATGGTTACCGATGAACAGAAAAGTCGTTTAACAAAAGATTTTCCAGAAGTTGATTTTGTCTTTACCGATTCTGTCGCCGATCCGAAGTTATTGGCTTCGGAAGGTGCCAAAAGCGATGTTTTGGTCGGAGTGGAGTCCCCCGATTTATTGAATGCTATTTTATCGGTTCCCAATCAAGTCCGGTGGCTGCATTCCTGGTTTGCGGGGGTCAATCATTTGCCGCTGGATCTTTTGGAAGAGCATCATGTTTGGTTAACCCGAGCGGGCGGTGTGGCGGTGAATCCGATTGTGGAAACAACCATTTGCCTGATGATTATGCTGACTCGAAATTTTCGTAAGTATGGGAAGCAACAGGATGCTCACCAATGGATTCAATTGGAATGGCCGGATGAGGTTCACGGAAAGACAATCGGAATTCTGGGCATGGGAATCATCGGTAAGGGTATCGCGAAAATGGCAAAGGCTTTCGATATGGAAGTTTGGGGTTTGCAACAGTTTCCACAGCCGAATGAATATACCGATCATATTGTCGGGAATGACGAATTGGACAAGCTGCTGAATGCGGCGGATTATGTCGTTAATATTTTGCCCCTCACGGCTGCGACGAAATATCTGATGAATGAAGAACGCTTCAATCAAATGAAGAAAGGTGCCTATTATCTGAATGTAGGGAGAGGCGCTACGACGGATACCCAAGCTTTGATCGAAGCGCTGCAAAGCGGAAAAATCAAAGGAGCCGGACTGGATGTAATCGATGTGGAGCCGCTGCCTCCGGATAGCCCACTTTGGGATATGGATCAGGTGATTATTTTGGCACATCAAGCGGGTTTCACGACGCAATACGATGAACGAACATTGCAGCTTTTTGAAAGAAACCTGAGAAATTATCTCGAAAAAGGAAAGCCGAATGAAAATCTGGTCAATCTGGAAGCGGGATATTAACCGGGGAGTAATTTCATAAAAAAGACCATTTCATCCGTTCAACCTGATCAACGAACGGATGAAATGATCAAATACTTTTCACACGACTGAGGTGTGCTTAAACGAGAAAAATGAAAGAGTCAAATCGTTTCAATGTTTATAGCTGATCGGATTGATCCGAACATGTCAAAACAACCGAAAGATCCCGGTAAAAGATATATCGATTATCTTCCGGGATCTTTTTTACGGATTCAAAAAATTAACCGGCAAAAAAATTGCGAATTAAGGATAATTCAATGACTGAGAAATCTACCGACGTTTATCTTGGAATGGGTGCGATTGTCCATGAAGGAGGCGTGGCTTTTCGTGTCTGGGCTCCCCATGCCGATGCTGTTTTTGTAAAAGGAACTTTTAATAATTGGTCCGAATCCGCTAACCCAATGAAGGCGGAAGAGCATGGAACTTGGTATACGGATATCCCACATGCCAAAGTGGGGGATGAATATAAATTTGTCCTCAGCAACGGAAATCAAAAATTGGAACGAATGGATCCTTATGCACGTCAGGTGACAAATTCCGCCGGAAATTGTGTTATTTATGATCCTAAGGTTTTTGATTGGGAAGGGGATCGTTTTGAACTTCCTCCTTTTAATGAACTGGCCATTTATGAAATGCATATCGGATCCTTTTTTGCCGATTCCGATAAAAAGCCCGGTGATTTTGATTCGGCAGCGGAAAAGATGGATCATTTAAAGCGGTTGGGGGTGAATGCCATTCAAGTAATGCCGGTTGCCGAATTTGCCGGAGATTACTCTTGGGGATACAATCCTGCGAATATTTTCGCCGTAGAAAGTGCTTATGGAGGTCCGGACGGGTTTAAAAAGTTTATTCGTGAAGCGCATCAACGCGGATTCGCAGTGATTCAGGATGTGGTTTATAACCATTTCGGACCCGGAGATTTATCTCTTTGGCAATTTGACGGGTGGCAGGAAAATGGCAAGGGCGGAATCTATTTTTACAACGATGACCGTTCCGAAACACCCTGGGGAAGTACACGGCCGGATTATGGCAGAGGAGAAGTTCGCAGCTATATCCTGGATAATGTTCAAATGTGGTTGGAAGAGTATCACGTCGACGGTTTACGCTTTGACAGTACACTTTATATTCGCACGATTGACGGTTCGGAAGGAAACGATTTGCCGGATGGTTGGTCTTTAATGCAAGCCATTAACGAAAAAATCCGGGCATATTCCTCCCATGTTATTTCCATCGCCGAGGATTTACGAAGCAACGAATGGATTACCAAAGAACTCAGTGAAAATGGGGCTGGTTTTCATGCCCAATGGGACGCTAATTTTGTTCATCCGGTTCGCGACGCGGTAACGGTGGCGGATGATTCCGCCCGTTCAATGGATGTGATCCGAAATGCGGTTCAATTCAAATATGAAAACGATGCGTTTCGGCGGGTGATTTATAGTGAATCCCATGATGAAGTAGCGAACGGAAAAGCACGGGTTCCGCAGGAAATTAATCCGGACGATCCGACCGGTGTGTTTGCACAAAAACGTTCCACGCTTGCTGCCGGATTGGTTTTTACGGCTCCGGGTATTCCTATGTTGTTTCAAGGACAGGAATTTCTCGAAGGGGATTATTTTCGGGATGATGTGCCGTTGGATTGGGACTTAAACACGGAATTCAGCGGGATTGTTCGTCTTTATCGCGATTTGATACGGTTACGACTGGATCAAAAAAACCAAACTCGGGGTTTGTGCGGACAATTTTTAAATGTCTTCCATGTAGACGAGGCGGAGAAGGTATTGGCATTTCAGCGTTGGGATCAACACGGTGCGGGTGATGATATAATAGCGGTTTTCAATTTCGGAAATGCGGGCAAAACCGATTATGTGATCGGACTGCCGGCAAAAGGGATTTGGAAGTTGCGTTTGAATAGTGACACAAAAATATACAGTAAGGATTTTGAGGGGCTTTTCAGCAACGACACAGAAGGTTTCGAAGGCGGAAAGGACGGATTTGACTTTCATGGATCTGTCAATATCGGACCTTATAGTTTGTTGATTTTCAGTCAAGAGCGGAATGGGAATCATTGAATCATTATCGGGAACCCGATGAATCGAATTCCGAATTTGATATGAGGGGAATATCTTATATGGTGCGGTTTTCCACGAAACTGCATTGCCCCTGTGAATTGATTCGCAAAAACAGTCAGCCTCGTCTATTTTTTAATATCGCCGATAGGAACGGCGATATTTTTATCTAAAATTTTCAAAAGAAATATGGTTTTCTACATGTTTTTTGAAATTATCCTGAAAACAGAATTGGAATAAAGCGAGATAACGCTTCTTTTTTTGTTGATTTGATTAAGAAACCAACGGGAATAATGTCATAGTTGAATAGATAAAAGAAATGACAAAAGGATATTGACAACATGGCTGCCATGTCATATACTGTTTTTATAACTTGGCAGCCATGTCATTTTCAAATACAAAAAAATTCTTTTTGGAAAAAGTATAAATAAAAGGGTGGATTTACCCTCAAATACGGAGCACAAACGGAATGGATGATGACTATAAAATGATGCACCTCGGTATTAAAAAAGGAGATATCGGAAGATATGTTTTCCTTCCAGGAAGTGTCGAAAGAGCAACATTAATTTCTGAGTATTTTGATCATCCCAGGAAAATCGCACATAATCGTGAATTTCTGACTTATTCGGGGACATTAGATGGGGTTTTGGTTTCTGTCACTTCTACCGGAATCGGTGGACCATCCACCGTCATCGCCGTGGAAGAACTTTTTCAATGCGGCGCCGATACCATGATTCGAGTAGGGTCTTGTGCCTCTACCTCTCCGATTGCAAGAATTGGGGATGTGATGATCCCAAACGGATCTGTTCGGATGGAAGGTACCGGTGTTCATTATTTACCGATGGAATTTCCGGCGGTTCCCGATTTTTTCCTTTTAAAAGAATTGGAACAAGCCGCTATTCGATTAAATTTCCGATACAACGTCGGAATAAATATTTGTAAAGATTCTTTTTATACGGAAGTTTCCCCGGAGACAAAGCCCGTTTATTATGAATTGAAAGCAAAATGGGAAGCATATGAAAAAGGGGGAGCCACCCATACCTGTATGGAATGCGCTCCTCTGTTTTTAGCGGGTTCCTCACTTGGGATCCGAACCGCTGCGGTTTTGATTTGTGCGACAAATTATAAAAGTTATTCGAATGATGATGCGGATTATCCGCGAGGGTTTGAACATAATGCGATAAAAACCGGAATCGAAGCGATGCGTTCCGTTATTCATAAAGACCTGAAAAAAGAACAGGCCAATTAATGAGAGGATAAAAATGGATGACTATAAAATGATGCATCTTGGTATAAAAAAGGGAGAGGTTGGCGCTTATGTATTCCTACCCGGAAGTCCCGAAAGATCAGAGAAGATTTCAAAGTATTTTGAACATCCTGTAAAAGTTGCATACAATCGAGAATTTCTCACCTATACCGGAACTTTGGATGGAATCCCGGTATCGGTGACATCCACCGGCATCGGCGGACCTTCGACCGCGATTGCCGTTGAAGAGTTATTTCGCTGCGGAGCTCATACAATGATTCGGGTCGGTACTTGTGCTTCAACTTCACCAAAAGTAGGGATTGGGGATATTGTTATTCCCAATGGCGCAGTAAGGATGGAAGGAGTTGGCTTGCATTATCTTCCTATGGAATTTCCGGCTGTTCCTGATTTTTCTCTGGTGAAAGAACTAGAGGCAGCGGCAATTAAACTGGGCTATAAATACAATATCGGCATAACAATTTCGAAAGCCAGTTTTTATACCCAAACGAATCCGGAAACAAAACCGGTAGCAAATGAACTTATTGNNTGAAAAGTGGGGCGCTTATGAAGCCGGTGGGGCTACCAGCACCGAGATGGAAAGTGCACCGCTTTTTCTGGTCGGATCAAGTTTGAAAATTAGAACCGCTGCTGTTTTAGTCAGTGCAACCAATTTCCATGAATATTCGAACGATAAACGAAACTATCCGGGTGATTTAGAACATCGAGCAATCGAAACAGGTATTGAAGCGATGCGTGCTGTCATTCGAAAGGATAAGGGACGTGAATAATTTTGAGGAGCAAACCGAACTGTCCGTTGAAAAGCAGCTGAACGGATTTGGGAAAATTGAACTTACCAGTATCCCCCAGATAGATCGGACTATCTTGGATGGCGTCCCCATTTATGTTCGTATCTGCGATATTTTTTATCATCTTGTTGAAAAAGGCGTTGCCAATGCCGGAGATCAGCTTCCGGGAGAAAATTTATTGGCGGAACACTGGAATGTCAGTCGAGCAACGGTCAGGCAGGCATTTCGGCATTTGGAGGAGGATGGGCTGGTTTACAAGAGACAGGGAAAAGGTACAGTCATTGCTTTCAATGCTTCCAGTTTGCATCACTCACTCCCTTGGTGCTACAACATTTGTCTGGAAAATTGTATCGAACAAATCGATTCGGTAGAAATGAAATCGAATGTTGAAATGTGTGGTGAATATCTCGCTGATCGATTAGAAGCAACTCCCGGGAAGGAATTGCAGATTATGGATTTTTATTATCGATCACAAGATGAGATGATGAGCACATCTGTCTTGATGATAATGGTTGAAAAATTAAAATATTTGGGGATTAATCCCGAAAACAGAGATGATCTATATCATTTTGGGCAGGAAGGAGTTTATTCGTTTGCTGCGACAGCTCAATCATTTATGACGGCGTTCGGGGCAAATGCTGATGCGAATATGAAAATGACTGTCCCCAAAAATGATGTCGTTCTTTTCTTAGAAGAGATTATGCGGGATGAAAAAGACCAACCGATTGGGTATGCTAGATATTACCTTAGGAGCAGTTGTTATCGAATTCCGATTAATAGACGAGCTGTAATGTCCTATTAACGATTTATTTGTTAAAAGCGGGGGAAAAATGACCCGTTTGAAGAAAAAAAGGAGGATTTATGAGTAAAAAATTGTTTTCAGTAATGTTGGCAATTGCCGTGATATTGTCCGTATTTGGACTAGTCGCGGCAGAAGATGCACCGATCAAGGTCGTTTTGCTTATTAATGGTAGTTTGGGCGATAAAGGCTTTTATGATTCGGCAGCCAGCGGTGTCCGGCGAATGGAAAAAGAACTTGGCGCTCAAACGAAAATCATCGAAATGGGACGCGATGAGACTGCTTATGAAGGTCACTATTTGGATGTGTCTGAACAGGATTGGGATCTGATTATTTCCGGTACCTGGTCTGTGAAAGAGCTTGCACAGAATATCGCTGTTCAATTCCCCGAAAAACATTATATTTTCTTTGACGGTAATGTCGATCGAACTGTCGTCACGACGGGAAATATGATGGGAATATCTTATCTTGATAATGAAGGATCTTTCATGGCAGGGGCACTGGCAGCTTTGATGCTTGATTCAGGTGCCGAAAAAATCGATCCCGATAAACGAATACTCGGTTTCGTCGGTTCAATGGACACTGCAAATATTAATAACTTCCTGGTTGGATATATCGACGGAATAAAGTATATTGATCCCAGCATTAAATTGCTTACTTCCTACGTCGGATCTTTTGAGGATGTCCCGAAAGCTCTCGAAATGACCACCCAACTTTATAACCAGGGAGCACAGATCGTATTTGCGCCGGCTTCTCAAAGCATCCTGGGTGCTGTAACTGCTTCAAGCAACGTTGATAAATATTTTATCGGTTGCGATATGGATACTTGGGCACAACTTCAGGATACGGATGCGAATTTGGCTAGAAACATTATTTCTTCCGCTTTGAAAAATGTGGGAGATTCGCTCGTTACAGCGGTTAAAGGTTATATGGACGGGACGATGGATACGAGTCATGATTATTCTCTCGGTCTGAGCACAGGTGCTGTCGGTTTAGCAAAGAACGATAATTACAAAGCACTGGTTCCGGAAGAAATTCAGAAAAAACTGGATGAAATTGAGAAGAAAATTATTGATGGCGAAATCGTCGTCGGTTCAGCCTTCGGAATGAAAAGTGAAGATGTCGCGGCTCTTCGTGATGCGATGAAACCGTAACAATCATTCGAGACATGAGAGTATGGATTTATTTCCATACTCTCGTGTTTTATTTCATTTAAATTTTGAATAAATGGGGTAAGAAGAATATGAAATATCGGACGCTGGAGAAATGACTGTTCATTGTTCTCCAACGTCATATTTCAAAGGTTAAAAAGAGGTAGTCGATGGAAAAAACAGCTGAGGCATTAAGGCTGCAAAATATCACCAAAGTATATCCGAATGGCGTCATTGCAAATAATGGTGTGACATTTAGTGTTAACTATGGTGAGATCCATGCGCTTTCAGGTGAAAACGGCGCTGGGAAAACAACGCTGATGAAAATTCTTTTCGGCGAAGAAGAAGCTACCGATGGTGAGATCTATATTGACGGAGAAAAAGTCCGGATAACATCCCCGCTGATGGCGATCAAAATGGGAATCGGCTTGGTTCATCAACATTTTATGTTGGTTCCATCATTAACTGTGGCAGAAAATATGGTATTGGGAATAGAACCTCGACATGGTTTAAGTATCGATGTCGATGAAACAGAAAGATTGGTTAAAGAAGTTTCTCAAAAATTTAATTTTTCGATTGATCCTAACAAAAAAATTCGCGATTTAACCGTTGGTCAAAAACAAAAAGTTGAAATATTAAAAGCTCTTATCCGTGGGGCAAAAATCCTTATTTTGGACGAACCTACAGCTGTTTTGACACCTCAGGAAACGAAAGAGCTTTTTATCGAATTGAAAGTATTGAAAGAAAAAGGATATACGATTATTTTTATATCCCATAAATTGAACGAAGTAAAAGAATTGTGCGATCGAATTACAATCATTCGTCATGGTCGGACGATGGGAGTCTACAACTTATCCGAAATCAGTGAACAAGAAATTTCCCGATTGATGGTTGGAAGAGATGTGGCATTAGAAATTATTAAAAAGCCCCCGAAACTGGGGAAAGCATCCATTAAGGTCCGCGACTTGAAGGTGATTGAAGAATCCGGAAAATACTCACTAAAGGGAATTTCATTAACAGCCCATTACGGAGAGATATTCGGTGTAGCTGGAGTAGAAGGTAATGGGCAGCTTCAGTTGGCGGAAGCGCTGACGGGAATGGGATCTTATCAGGGTGGCACAATTGAATTGGATGGGAAAGAAATCAGTCGATTTTCTATAGGCGATATCCGTTCTATTGGGGTATCTCATATTCCGGAAGATCGGATGGTATCTGGGGTGGCTCCCCATTTATCTGTCGCGGAAAATGTGATCGCCGATAAACTAAATTTTGAACAATTTGTCAAAAACGGATTCTTAAGATCACAATCAATTCGTAAATTTGTAACTGAAATCATAAAGCGATACAAAATTGCATGCCAATCGCCCGATGTGAGTGTCGACAGCCTTTCTGGCGGAAATATCCAGAAAGTGGTTTTAGCCAGAGAACTTTCCAGTGAACCGAAAATTATTATCGCCGAGCAACCGACGAGAGGTGTTGACGTCGGCGCAACCGAATTTATTCGGAATGAGTTATTGGCTTCCAGAGATGCCGGAAATACGGTTTTTTTGATTTCTTCAGATTTGAATGAGATACTGGGACTTTCTGATTCATTGATCGTTCTTTATGATGGAGAAATTGTTGCCTTTTTCCCCGATGCATCAAAAATAAATGAAGAAGATCTCGGAAGATATATGTTGGGAATAGAAAGACAAAGCTCTGAACAAATAAGCGAGGCGTATAGTGAATAATAAGAGAATCAATCTATTGGTTGATACCGTCAGGATGATTTTAATTATTGCCATTGCAGTAGCGCTCGTCTTTCTGATCGTTTTCCTTACCAGCAAAGATCCTTTAAACGCGATTTACAGTTTCTTTATCGGTCCGTTTACTTCCGTTCGAAGAATTGGGAATATTGTTGAAGCGGCTTCTCCTTTAATGTTTACCGCTTTGGCGGTCATCATTATTTTTCGGTCCGGCTTATTCAGTATGATTTCAGAAGGATCCTTTTTCATAGGAATCTTAGGGGCCATGATTATCGGAATTTCATGTCCTTTACCCGCCGTTATTCATCCGATCGTTGCAATTTTGGTGGCAGGATTCTGCGGGGCTGTTGTTGCATCTATTCCCGCGGCATTGAAGATGAAATGGGACGTGAGCGAAGTCGTCACTTCGATTATGTTGAATTATGTAGTCCAATTTTTTGCCATTTATATGGTTAGTTACCATTTTCGAGAAACGCAAAGTTCCAGCTTAGCTTCTCTGCTTTTACGCGATACATCAAAATTATCCGTCCTTATTAAAGGAACACGCGTTCATTCGGGAATCATTATTGCGTTTGCTTTATGTATTATTTGTTATATCTTTTTACAACATACCCGACTCGGTTTCAAAATACGAATTGTTGGTGATAATGCCTATTTCGCAAAAAATATCGGAATCAACGTGCGAACAATAATGTTTCTCGCACAGATATTTGCCGGTTTTATAGCCGGTGTCGGTGGTGGAGCGGAGTTGTTGGGAATGTATACACGATTTAAATGGACTGCGACACCCGGGTACGGATGGACCGGAATCGTTGTGGCGTTGCTGGCACGAAGGAATCCGATTTTGGTTCCGCTCGGGGCATTATTTATCGGTTATATGAATGTCGGAGCTGATATTATGTCTCGAAGCAGCGATGTAAGTCGTGAAGTAGTGTACATTATCCAAGGAGTCATGATGTTATTGATCGCTTCCGAATCCTTGCTGCAAGATTGGCGACAATCGCTTATCGTAAAAGAAGCGAAAAAAGAAGAAATGCAACACCTTGAGACGGGAAACGGAAAGGAAATAATATAAGATGAGTTCACTACTAAGTTATATTCTCAGTGCGGATTTCTTATATATGTGGATTCGTGTTGCGACTCCGATATTATTTCCTGCGTTGGGTGCTGTTATTTGCGAGCGTGCGGGAGTTGTCAATTTAGGGCTGGAAGGCATCATGCTGATTTCCGCACTATTCGGTGTGTTGGGATCTTATTTTTTTGACGGATTGATCCCCGGAATGTTGGTGGGAATTCTGGCAAGTGTTGTGATCAGTTGTATTTTCGCCTATTTTCATTTGGTTTTGCATGCAGACAATGTATTATGCGGGACGGCTATTAACACCTTGGCATCCGGCTTGACGGTATTTCTGTTGGAACTAGTAACGGGTGAAAAAGGAACAAGCGCGTCGGTCAAAAGTTATTCTTTCCCAACTGTTAATTTGCCTTACATTCAAGATATTCCGGTGGTGGGCCATATCCTGTCGGGACACAATTTATTAACCTATCTTGCAATTATTGCGGTATTTCTCGTTTGGTTTTTTGTATATAAAACCCCGGTCGGACTGCGAATTCGCGCAGTCGGTGAAAATCCGAATGCTGCTTCGAGCGTCGGCATCAGTGTAATAAAAATGCGGTTTTTAGCAATAATTTTATGTGGGGTTTTAGCCGGTTTCGGAGGGATGTATCTTTCGATGGGATATCTTTCTATGTTTACGCGTGATATGACCGCCGGAAGAGGTTTTATCGCATTGGCAGCCTGTGCAATGGGGCATGCAACACCAATCGGCGCCTTTTTGTCAGCATTGGTTTTTGCATTTTTCGATGGGCTTTCAAATATACTGCAAGTTTTAAGAATGCCGGCTGAATTTGTACAGATGCTTCCATACGTTGCGACGATATTAGGTTTGACTTTATTTTCGATTCAGCAAGGGATGCAAAAGAAGCATAAAAATCAATCTTAAGAATGAAAGAACATTCAGAAAATTTGAAGATAAGGAGATATCATGGCTATATTAGATAAAGAATCAAAGACCTTTGGAAGAAAGCAATATCATATCCAGCTTTCTCCGGGGGATGTCGGGGAATATGTTCTTTTACCGGGGGATCCGGCCAGAAGTGATCGCGTAGCGGGATATTTGGAGAATGCCAAATTGGTTGGTAATAATCGAGAGCATCGGACTTTTACCGGCTTCTATAAAGGAATTAAAGTCAGTGTTACTTCAACCGGAATGGGATGTCCGTCCACTTCCATCGCCGTGGAAGAATTAATAAATATCGGTGCCGAATGTTTAATCCGTATCGGCAGTACTGGGGCGTTGCAGCCTGATTTAAAAATCGGTGATTTGCTGATTTCGACGGGTTCAATGAAAAACGAAGGTACCTCTCGTTTTTATGTTCCGGATTGTTTCCCGGCAGTTCCGGATTTTGATCTGACACGAACATTGATCGATACGGCGTTGGAAATGAAGGAGAATTTGGGATGTAATGTATATTATGGGATTTGTGCAACCGATGATGCCTTTTATGGCGAGACTCCCGAATGGATTGAAAACCTTTCCAAATTAGGATGTCTGAATGTGGAAATGGAAAGTTCAGCCCTTTTTACTGTTTGCCATAAACGTAAGAAACGAGGGGCAATGATCTCTGCTGTTTCAGGAAATCTTGTCAATGCGGATGTGGTATATGAAACAGAAAATACCGGATTGGTTGAAGGCTGGAATCGGGAAATTCAGGTTGTATTAGAAGCCATTTATCGTTTTGAACAAACGAAGAAAATATAGGATGGAAAATACTGGAGTTATTACACTTATTCACGGTCACATCCTTACGATGAATTCAACGGGTGACTATTACAGCGATGGGATGATTGTGATTCGTAATAAGCGGATCGATTATGTCGGCCCCTTTGATCCGATGAAAGTGAGCGGAAATGTCTTTGACGCTGCGGATAAGTTGATATTGCCGGGGCTGATTAATACACATGCCCACTCAGGCAGCGCCTTGTTTCGGAGCTTGGCTGATGATCTTTTTTTAATGGATTGGTTGGAAAATTATATGTGGCCGGCCGAGAGATTTCAGACCAAGGAGTCAGCCTATATTGCAGCTGCATTGACGCATCTTGAATTTCTGCAAAACGGGATCACAACCAATGCGGATATGTGGTATTTTCCGGAAAGTGTTGCCCAAGCGGTTTTGGAAAGCGGATTGAGAACATTTATCTGTTCCACCATATTTACAAAAGGTTCTCCGGAATCGAAAGATACTCTGGGAGTTGCGGCTAATTTTGTAGAAAAATACAAAGGTCGCTCGGAAGAAACACGTATTTATCCGGCTTATGGCCCGCATGCCATTTACACTTGTTCCCAAGAGACACTTCGTGAGGTTGCGGAGTTGGCAAAACGAGATCATGTGCTGATTCATACTCATATCTCTGAAACGTCAGGTGAACAGAAAGCGTGTTTTGAACGCCTCGGCATGACACCTTCACAGGCTATGAAAGATGTAGGTATTTTTGAAAATCATGTTTTAGCAGCTCATTGCATTTATCTGTCCGAAGAAGATCGTGAGATTTTTCGAGAAAATCATGCAGCAATCAGCTACAATCCCGTCAGTAATCTAAAACTTTGTTCCGGAATTTTGCCCCTTGAAAAAATGTTAAATAATGATATCTGTGTATCGATCGGAACCGATGGGCCGCAAAGCAATAACAGCCTTGATCTTCTGCGTGATCTTAAAATAGGTTCGTTGATCCAAAAGAATGAATTGAAGAATCCCAGATTTCTTCCGGCTGAAAAGGCTCTGCGGATGGCGACGATCGACGGTGCAAAGGCATTAGGAATGGAAAAAGAAATTGGAAGCTTGGAAGCAGGGAAAAGAGCGGATATTATTACCCTGGATACAAATCGAGCAGTTATGATTCCGCTTCTGGATGAAAAGCCGGCAAGTCTTTATTCGCAGGTGGTATATGCCGCTTCAGGTTCAAATGTCTGTGACGTTTTTGTTGATGGAGAATGTCTTATGAAGAACAGGCAAGAGTTGAGAGTTGACCGTCAATATATTTCAAAAACAGCTCAGGAAATTGCGAAAAGCAGCATAAAGAAAAACGGATTATAACGATTCGTAAAAATTCTCATTTCTATTCCTTCCTTTCATTTGAAGAAATCTCAAAGGGTCCCTTTGAGATTTCTTTGATAATTGATGAAACATCAGAGTCAGTTATCGACAAAGAGTTCAATTATTTGTAAATTATTATATAAGGGATTTTTATAGTATGATCGGAAAATAAATTTATTTCTTTTGTGGAACGGATATGAATGGTAGAGCGTATTTCTCTCTTTTTGCCCTTTTATCTCNNCTTTTACCTTGGACATGTCAACTGTTATCTGATCAAAATTGCTGACGGATTTGTTCTAATTGATACAGGCGGAACGAATCAACGTCGAAAATTATTGCGGCAATTAAATTCCTGCCAATGTTCTCCCGGGAAGTTAAGACTGATTATCTTAACGCACGGTGATTTTGATCATTCGGGAAATGCGGCTTATCTTCGTGAACATTTTGGCGGCAGAATAGCTATGAGCCCTCTGGATCAGGGAATGATTGAACATCGCGATCTGACTTATAACCGGAAAGGAACGCCCCATTTTGCAAAACCGTTCCTGCCGTGGATTTATGTTTTCGGAAAATCCGATCAATTTATACCGGATATTCCCTTGTATGACGGAACGGAATTGACATCCGAGGGGTTCTCGGCAACCGTTTACTCGATTCCCGGTCACACAAAAGGATCTGTGGCAGTATTAACGATTGACGGCGATTTGTTTTGCGGAGATTTATTGGTTTGCCGAAATCGCGTTGTGATGAACACGTTGTTGGATGATCGCGAAGATGCGGCTGCCAGCATCCGAAAATTGAGGAATTTGCCGGCTCACATGGTTTATCCCGGGCATGGCAAGCCTTTTCCGATGAATGATTTTACGAAGGAACATTTCTGATTGACCGCTACAAAGCAAAATCAATCAACCCGTATATTTCAGAGAACAGATTCTTGATAAGGGTCAAGCGATCTTTTCTCTGATTCTATTTCAAAAGTCTTTTCTGCGAATTTGGGCTAATTGTTCTGCGATGAGACCCATCATGAACAGAATCAATCCGGTCGTAATAAACAGTAATGCGGTTGTGCTTAATCCGTTTCCGTGGATCAGAAAGGGAATCGCCCATAAAATTCCCACCGCCATTAGAAATGTTCCGACGGGCAGAAATATTCGTAAGGGACTGAACAACATAATGATATTAAAAATCTGGATGATTGTCTCGAGCGCGGTCATGGTTGTGACAGAGCTTTTGCCTTCTTTTCGCGGAGCTATTTCGATGGGAATTTCAGTGACCAAATGTTTATTTTGCAAGAAGATCAAAGTGATAATTTCCGAAAAAGCCATGCTTTCGGGGCAGACCGGAAGGTATTTTTGAACCAGTTCTGTATTATATAATTTGAGTCCGCTGTTCAGATCACGTACGGGAACATCCATCATCATTTTGGCGACTCGCCGGATCAATTTTTTCCCCAATGAGCGGTAGCTTTGCTGAAGATCACCGTTTATCTTTTCCGGCCGGCGACCGATTACCAAATCAGCATTGGTGCGTTGCTGTTCCCACATCAGGGCAGTGACATCCTCCAGCCGGTGCTGACCGTCAGCGTCTAAAGTTACGACAAAAGGTGTTTCAGCCTGCTTTAAGCCGGTAGAGAGGGCACCGCCGTATCCTTTGTTCACTTTATGATTCACAATTTTCATGATTTCCGGGAATTGATTCCGAAAATGATCCAAAACTTCTGCGGTATGGTCGGTAGAAGCGTCATTTACTACGATCAGCCGGAAATGGTTTTCGTCACAGTATTTGAGTACCTGAGGCAGAAATGTTTGGAGAGATTTTTCTTCGTTATATGCCGGAATAACAACCGTTAGTTGTGATTGGGTTTGCATGAAATGATCTTAATCGAAAACCGACGATTTTACAATAAAAAAGGTATGACTTGGTTTAAAAAAATCGCATAAATAAGCGATTTTTGTGCGCTGGGGGGGAATCGAACCCCCACGACGAAGATGTCACATGGCCCTCAACCATGCCTGTCTGCCAATTCCAGCACCAGCGCGTTAGCTTTTGTATTATAATCAGGTACGCAGCGTTGTCAAGGAAATGAGACGCAAACTGATCTTATCGGATCAGAATTTCGCTGTGGGTTGGAAGATTAAGAATAAGTTGAAAATAGAATGAAAAACCTGCAATTCGGTTTTTTAAAATAGATTTTTACTGTCAGGAGACAATATGGCTATTGTTTTGGATGCAATGGGCAGCGATGATTGCCCCCAACCGGAGATTGAAGCCGCAATCTATGCGGCGAAAAATTTGAATGAAAACATTATTCTGGTAGGTCATAAAGATATTATTCTGAAGCATGTTTCGGAAAGTGACTTTGCCGGATTACCGATCGAAATCGTTCATGCGGAAGATATCCTTGAAATGGGTGAAAAAGCGGTAAAAAGTGCTCAACTGAAGCCGAATAATTCAATGGCTGTCGGTCTGCGATTGGTTAAAGAAGGAAAGGCAGAAGCGTTTTTGACCGCCGGAAATACCGGCGCGGCCATGTTTAATAGCCTGCGTGAATTGGGACGGATCAGAAACGTCGCCCGTCCGGCATTAACCGCACTGTTTCCGACTGCAAAAGGGTTTAGTGTAGTAATCGATATCGGAGCGAATTCGGATTGCCGACCGGAATATCTGCTGCAATTCGCTGTTATGGGCTCCATATATGCGGAAGCGATGCAGAAGATTTCCAAGCCTAAAGTCGGTCTCTTAAATAACGGCGAAGAACCCGGGAAGGGTAACGAACTAATGCGAACGACTTATCCTTTATTGGAATCTTCGAAAAAAATCAATTTCATCGGAAATGTGGAAGCAAAAGAAGTTTTTGCCGGAAAAGCGGATGTGGTGGTGACCGATGGCTTTACCGGAAATATCTTTTTGAAGACTTCGGAAGCGACCGCGAAAATGTTGACTGATATTTTGAAAGAACAGTTAATGCCTGCGATGGCATCCGGTGGGGATAACTCTTTAGCCAAGAATATTTTATCCGCCGTAAAATCAAAGATGGATCCGAATGCAGTCGGGGCAGCGCCCCTGTTGGGGATTGACGGGTTGGTTTTCGTCGGGCACGGGCGTTCAAACAGTACGGCATTGGTCAGTGCTATAAAAGTTGTACGGGAAGCTTTGAATGTTGATTTAATCGGGAACGTTCGGCAATCCATTCAGGAAGAATTGGCATAATTTAAACAAGGGAATGATTCATGTATATTTACACTAATGAACGAAAACTAAAATCAAATCGGAAAAAATCCAAATATATAACCGCCATATCTTTTGCGATTTTGATAGCCGGTGCGGTTGCGGCATTTTCTCCGCAATATTTTACCTGGTCTTTTATCGCTTTGATCGCCGGTGTCATTCTTTCGCAGATATCCATCTCTATGACAACTCGCTGGGGCAGAGAACCGAGCAATAACAATATTTTCAATGTTAAGCTGAAAGGGCTGAGTGATAATTTTTCAATTTATCACTACATGGATCCGGTCGACCATTTGTTGGTTGGAACGGCAGGCGCGTTTATCCTAATGCCCTATTTTCAAGGTGGCGTAATTGGCTATGATGAAAAAAAACAACGCTGGACTCAGAAAAAAGCCAGTATGTTTATGAAGATTTTCGGTCAGGAATCTTTGGGGAGACCCGATTTGGATGCCGAGGCAAATTTGGAAGCGGTGAAAAAGTATTTTGTCAGTCGCGGGATCGATTTTCCCGAAGATAAAATTCATCCGATATTGATTTTTCTCGGACCGAAATCATCGATCGATCCGAATGCGAATTTTAAATATGATACGATTATGCTTGATAAACTCAAGGATACCATCCGTAAATACGCCAAAGAAGATCGATTGTCCCCGGAATTTATCGATGAAGTTACGGATAAACTGCCGTTGGATGATATCGAATAATACTTCAAAGTAAAATTCGAAAAGATTTTACTGGAAGTCTATAAAAATCGTGCGGAAATAGCTTCCGCACGATTTATTTTATAAATATTGATTTGAAAACGGAGGAGCCGGATCAAAGACCTTGATTTCTATAAATCCTCGTCTTTTTGTCCGATTCCGTATAAACTGCCTTTCAAAACTTTTAGGGATAATAAAGCGCATTTTAATCGGACAGGTCCTAATTCCTCAATTCCAAGTAAATCCAAGATATCTTCTTTGGTCAGTTTCTTGAGATCTTCGATATTTTTCCCGATAATGGATTCGAGTAATAAATCGGCTGAAGCTTGCGAAATAGCGCATCCGTGACCGCTGAATCGGGCATCGGTCACATTTCCTTTTTCATCCACCCGCAAATCGATTCGCAGATGGTCCCCGCACAAAGGGTTTTCATCTTCAAAACTCAGATCCGCCGGTTCCAACGTCCCTTTATAAATGGGATTCTTATAATGATCCAAAATATTTTCGCGATATAAATCGTCCATTTCAGTCCTGTCCAAAAAGCTGATGTACGATTTTCAAGCCGTCTATTAAACGATCGACATCAGTAAGCGAATTGTAAATATAAAAACTAGCCCGGGTGGAAGCGTCAACATTGCATCGTTCATGTACCGGCATGGCGCAGTGATGTCCTGCGCGGACACAAATGTTTTCTCTGTCCAATATTTGAGCCACATCATGAGGGTGAACATAATCTAAAGTAAAACTGACTGCCGATCCCCGATTAGAAGAAGTTAAAGGTCCGATGATTTTCAGCCCCGGAATTTTCATCAACTCCTGAATGGCATAACGGGTTATTTCCGATTCATGCTCAAAGACCGCATCCATGCCGATTTGAGCCAAATAATCAATTGCCGCTCCAAACCCAATCGCTTCGGCGATGGCGGGTGTTCCCGCTTCAAATTTATAAGGTAAGTCATTTGCCGAAAAGGATCGCAAATGAACTTTCTTTATCATGTCGCCTCCTCCGAGGAAAGGCGGCATCGCCTCCAATAGCGACTCTTTACCATATAAGACGCCGATTCCGGTCGGTCCCAACATTTTATGGGCGGAAAAGGCAAAAAAGTCTGCATCCAGATCCCGAATATCTACCTGCATATGCGGAACCATCTGCGCACCGTCTAACAGAAAGAGGGCGCCTGCGGCGTGAGCGGCGGAGATCATTTCCTTGGAAGGTGGAATCGTCCCCATCACGTTGGACATACCGGTTGCACAGACCAGCTTTGGATGCTTTTCAAGAAGTTGTCGGTAAACTTCGAGATCCAATTCCCCCGCATCCGTTATCGGAATAAAATCCAGTTCGACGCCTTTTTCCTCTGCCAATATCTGCCAGGGAACCAGGTTGGAATGATGCTCCATTTCGGTCAGGATCATATGATCGCCGGCATTCAAATTTTTTCTTCCCCAGCTATAGGCTACCAAATTAATCGATTCGGTGGTATTCCGAGTGAATATAATCTCCGTCGTCGATCGGGCATGAATCCAAGCCCGAATTTTTTCGCGCGTTGTTTCATGAGCTTCCGTTGCCAACTCCGAGAGATGGTAAACCCCCCGATGAATATTGGCATTGTACGTCTTATAGTAAGTGTCCATTGCTTCGAGAACGGATAAAGGCTTCTGTGTCGTGGCTGCCGAATCCAGATAGCAAAGTGTTTTTCCGTTTCGATCGGGTTGATGAAAAATCGGAAAGTCCTGAATAATTTGTTTTTCGTCCATTCCTAATCCTTTTCTATTAATTTCAGGCTTTTTTCTGATATGGTCGTATATTCGGCGAATTCAACGGATACCAAAGAATATGGTCCGGCACCATCCATCCGTCTGTCAGATAAACGTTAGTCCGGAATTGCACGGCAATCATTTTATTATCCACTTGGACAACAATGCCCTTCAACCAGCCGTTAACTCGGACGCCTTTTCGATCGTGGTCACATAAGACTTCGACCAAATCGCCCACTTCATAATTTACTTCGGGAATCGGCTCCCGCATTGTCGGTATCGCACCCACTTTAACCTCCGGAATCGAACGGAAAGAAAATAGTCCTCGTTCGATTAAATCATTTTCAAATATATTTTCTCTTTTAATTTCTCCCGTATCGGATCATAGGTTATATTATTGAGAATTGCGTCAAAATATCCTTGCAGGATTAATAGTTCGGATTCATTTTTGGACATGCCGCGGCTCATCAAATAAAAAATCTGATCCGCATCGATCTCACTGACTGTCGTCCCGTGAGAACATTTAACGTCGTCGGTGACAATCTCCAGACCGGGTTTCGTGAAGACTCGGGCGTTGGGAGAGAGCATCAGGTTTTCATTCTTTTGATAGCCGTCGGTTTTTTTAGCGGCGGGATCAACATAAATCATTCCCTGCCAATTCGCATAAGCGTCATCATTGATGGCTCCCTTGAAATGCAGAAAACTGGTAGTATTCGGCGCCAAATGATTCTGGCGGGTTTGCATTTCGATATCCTGATGATCGGTTGCGAAATATAACCCATAAATAAGTCCGTTCGATCCTTCTCCTTTCAGATTCATGGTGGCGTTGTTTCGAAGTTTGATCGAGCCTAATTCACAGGTATTCCATTGGATATTGCTCACTTTACCGGTCGTAATGGATTTTGTGGCTGTCACATAAATCTTCTGATGAAAATCCTGAACTTCATTCAGAATTAAATGGGCTCCGTCACCGACCCTGACCTGTAAGCAGCTGGTATAAAAATTTTCACCCTCCGCTTTACGCGAACGCAGATTGATGGTAAATACCGCTTGTGCTCCGTCTTCCAGGAAAACCCAAAAACGCATCAGTGCGTTTCGACCGGGTTGCGAGAGAACGACGTCCAACAGCAACTCTTTGGATACAACCGCAAATTTCGGGACATACAAGACAATGGTCTCTTTGGCGATACTGCCAATCAACGCTTCAAGTGGATTCTGCTGAAGCGATTCCTGCCAGTATTTAATTTTCAGGAATATTTCCGGCTGGTTCGCTCGGATATTCTCTAAGGTGTCCAGTAAAACGCCCTGTTTTCGGGTATTACTGTCCAAGCCTGTGCTGCGAACGCCGTCTTCCCAAAGAAAGCGTCCGGCAAGAACTTTTTCATTGGCATCCGTCAGAGTTTGAGGGCTTCCTTCGGCCGTTGTATATTCATTTTCAGCCAGCATTTCCGCAGTTTGTGTTTTGATCCGATCGAGGTTGGAGTCATCTGCCGATTGAATCAGTTTGAACAAATACTCATAATTTGATTGGACTGATAGATTTTGTTGATTGTTTGATATCATTTTTGCCTCACCCAATCGAATCTACCATTTGAAGTTGTATCAGACGATTCATTTCAACCGCATATTCCATGGGAAGTTCCTTGACAAGCGGTTCGATAAAACCGGAAACAACCATCGTGGTGGCATCTTCTTCGCTTAATCCGCGACTCATGAGATAAAACAGCTGTTCTTCCCCGACTTTTGAAACTGAAGCCTCATGTCCTACGGATACTTTCTGCTGATCGATATCCATGGTCGGATAGGTATCGGATTGAGAGCGATCATCCAAGATTAAAGCATCGCAAACCACATTTGATTTGGCATTTTCAGCATTCTTGTTGATTTTCATATAACCGCGATAGGATGAGCGTCCGCCGTTTTTGCTGATTGATTTCGAAGTGACCTTGCTGGTGGTATTGGGTGCCAAATGGATCATTCTCGATCCCGCATCCTGGATTTGTCCTTTGCCGGCAAATGCCATGGAAAGAATTTCACCGTGCGCACCGTCTTCCATTAGATAACAGGCGGGATATTTCATGGTCACTTTCGATCCCAGATTGGAATCCACCCACTCCATTGTCCCGTGTGCGAAAACTTTTGCCCGTTGAGTGACTAAGTTATAAACATTTGTCGACCAATTTTGGATGGTGGAATAACGGACACGGGCATTTCTGCCGACAATAATCTCAATCACACCGCTGTGAAAGGAATTTGTGGAATATTGCGGAGCCGTACACCCTTCGACATAGTGAACTTGCGAACCCTCATCGGCAATTATTAAGGAACGTTCGAACTGACCGATATTCGCTGAGTTCAATCGAAAATAAGCTTGAAGAGGCAGGTCGACATGGACACCTTTCGGTATATAAACAAATGATCCGCCCGACCAAACAGCGCTGTTTAAAGCGGCGAATTTATTATCGTTATAAGGGACAACGGTCCCGAAATATTTTCTGAACAAATCGGGATATTGTTTCAAACCGTCTTCGATACTCAGGAATATAACACCTTGTTTGGAAAGATGTTCCTGAAGATTATGATAGACCATTTCCGATTCATATTGTGCACCGACTCCAGCCAGAAATTTCTGTTCGGCTTCCGGAATTCCCAATTTATTAAAAGTATTTTTGATGGTGGAAGGAACTTCATCCCAATTATTTTGCGGTTTTTCGGTCGGACGGACATAATAGACAAGATGATCCAAATCCAATTCGGACAAATCCGGACCCCAAGTCGGCATCGGCCGCTCCAAAAAATGTTTCAAACTTTTAAGCCGAAATTCCAACATCCACTCCGGCTCTTCCTTCATCGCGGAAATCTGGCGGACAACTTTTTCATTTAATCCGGCTTCCGTTCGAAAGACGGAAATATCCGGATCCTGAAATCCGTATTCGTAATCGGCATCGTCGATTCCCTGTAATTGATATTTTTGTGGATTATCCATTCTGTTCTCCGGAAATCGATCTTTATGCGGTGGTTTGTTCTTGACGAATCCAGTCGTAGCCCTTTTCTTCCAACTCAAGCGCCAGATTAGCATCTCCGGTACGGACGATCTGACCGTCCATCATCACATGAACCGCCTGCGGTTTTATGTAATCCAGCAATCGCTGATAATGGGTGATAATCAAGACACCCATATGGGTCTGGTCGACCAAGATATTAATTCCTTCGGAAACGATTCGTAATGCATCAATATCCAACCCCGAATCGATTTCATCCAAAATGGCGATTTCCGGTTCAAGAATAGCCATCTGAAGAACTTCGGTCCGTTTCTTTTCTCCACCCGAAAATCCGTCGTTCAGATATCGACCGGCAAAATCCGGATCCATTTTCAGCATCTTCATCTTTTCCTTTAGGAGTTTTCGAAATTCGGGAATCGGAATCCCATGATCATCCGGATTCTTGCTTTTTCGGTGAATATTTAATGCGGTCCGCAGAAAATTCGCAACGGTCACCCCGGGAATTGCAACCGGATATTGGAGTGCCAAAAACAATCCGGCGTGTGAGCGCTTGTCGGGGGGCCAATCATTGATTAATTGATCGTTCAAGAGAATTTCACCTTCGTCGGGTCGATATGCGGGATGTCCCATAATCGTATAGGAGAGGGTAGATTTTCCGGTTCCATTCGGTCCCATAATCGCGTGAATCTCCCCTTTGGGAACCTGAATGGACAGGTGATTGATAATCTTTTTATCATGAACGGTGACGCTTAAGTCTTTAACTTCTAAGCCTATCATTAAATTCTCCTCAAATGCACCGATATTGGAATCGGTTGAGTCATTTTTTCATCTTTTATTCAACGACAGCGGGGAAAGAGTTGATAAACCCGCATTATAAAATCATCGATTTTAATAACGGATAAATTATAACAGATTGACGTCTTTGAAGTGAAAGCTTCGCCTTAGGCGATTGAATTTCTAATGGAATTCTAAGAAAGGGGGAAATCGATACGGTTCCCATTTCAATTTTATACTCTTTTTGAATCATTATTGTGAAATCCGTTAGAATTAAGCCGTATTTATCGTTGAAATTTATCAAATTCAAGGGAAAAGATTAAGGAGGATCCGATGAGAATCATTTTTCTGAGACATGGTGAAGCGATCGAACGAGGCAGTGTGGATGATGAACAACGGTTCCTCACAGAGAGAGGTAAAAGAGATCTGGAAAGCAACCTGCCGGCTCTCGCCGCTTATTTACGCAGCCGAAATAATGTGGAAATCTGGTCCTCTCCGAAAATACGAGCGATTGAAACCGCTCAGATCTTAACATCCGGTATGGAGAATAAAGATATCCGGTTTAAAGATTTTATCGGAGATGGTGATACGGAACAACTGAAATCCGAATTGGAGAAAACCGGAGCTGAAACGGTTGTTATTGTGGGGCATCAACCTTATCTGTCTGAATGGGTGGATGAACTTTGTGATTCTGAGATCCTTTTTCAAAAAGGAGCGGCGGCGGAAATAGAGTATTATCCGGACAGTGACCAAAAAGGCAAAGTACTATGGCATTTTCCATTGAAAGGTTTGAAACAGTTGGCTCGAATGACGGGGCCGGAAGTGGAAGGAAATTCTTTTCGACAGGATCTGATGATAAAAATGGAGCAAAACTTCAATCAGATCGCAGAAAATCGGAATCGTTTTCTATCCGAACCGGATGATGTCGAATCGGCACATCAACTGAGAGTATCTATCCGCAGTTTTCGTTCCTTGATATCTCTCGGAAAAAAATATTTAAAACCGGAAAAATATCAGGATTATCAAGATCAATTTCGGCAGTCGGCTGCTGAAATAAGCACCCTTCGTGAAATTGATGTAATCATCAATACTTGGAACGAACACTTACTCGATCAGAAACTCGATCCGTCTCAATCCGTTTTGATTCAAGAGTTGAATCGAAAACGAAATATTGAAAAAGATCGTGTGATAAAAATTGTATCCAAGAATAAATATATCGATCGCCTGACAAAAAGTTCTAACGATCTTATAAAGACCATTCGAAAAAGCAGCGAAAAGGATGTCCCGACTCAAAAAGTGATTGATGCCCGGCTTGACAAATGGTATCAATATATCTTGAAACGGATGATTAATTATAACGAATTCAACTTTTCCTATATTCATCCGATCCGTCTGAAATGTAAAAAATATCGTTATGTCAGCGAAAACTTCTATGGCATACTGGATCCGGAACATCGAAAACGTCATCAGGATGTGAAGAAACTGCAAACTTTATTGGGAAATACTTGTGATGCGATCCGTAACCAAGAAGCGATTCTGAAAATCATTGGTTTGAGCTCCCCGGCGTTGGAGCAGGAAGTGATCGCTTTTATCAATTATGAAAAAGAGATTGAATCGAATTACAGGAAATTATTTGATAGTCGCGAATGGCTTCAACAAATCAGCGAAAAGGAAAATTAAATTAAATCCCGGTTTTATGCTTTTATGTACATTGTCCCTTACGGGTATTTTCGGTTTTGTGAAAAGGGCTGATAAAATAGGCAAAAAGGAAAAAGTTCTCTGAATACAGAACCGGATAAGGAAGGTATGAACGAAATTTTTGAAAAATTTTCGATGAAAAATCAAACCGCGGTTATAACGGGTGGCGGAGGATTGCTCGGCAAAGAATTTTGCAAGACGCTTGCGCAAGCCGGTGCATCCGTAGTTGCGGCGGATCTGAATCTGAATTTAGCCCGACAAACAGTCGAGCTGATTCAAGAATTCGGAGGGCATGGAATAGCCTGCGCTGTGGATGTTACCGATCCCGAATCGGTGAAAGCGATGGTAGATACAGCTGTCAACGAGACTGGACGGTTGGATGTGCTGGTTTGTAGCGCGGCTTTGGATCCGAAATTTGACGGAACGCAAGGGAAACATTCGAATACATTTGAAGAATATCCTTTGAAACAATGGCAGGATGCTTTGGATGTCAACCTGACCGGGCTATTTCTTTGCGCTCAAGCGGCGGTAAAACCGATGATCGTCCAAAATCATGGAGTCATCATCAATATTTGTTCGACTTACGGATTGGTCGGACCCGACCAGCGGATCTATGAAAGGCCGGACGGGGATCCATCATTGAGGCAGTATAAACCCGTTTATTATTCGGTCACTAAAGCTGGAGTGCTCGGATTGACCAAATACTTGGCTACTTATTATGCCGGCACGGGAATTCGGGCAAATTGCCTGACACCGGGCGGTGTCTATAACGGACACGACGAATTTTTTGTAAAGCAATATTCAGCCCGAACCGTTATAGGCCGAATGGCAAATATCGACGAACTCAGCGGAGCTTTGTTATTTTTGGCATCCGATGCTTCTTCTTATATGACCGGATCGAATTTGGTGGTGGATGGCGGATGGACGGCATGGTAGCTAAGCACGCAGAAGTTTTGGCGATCATTCCGGCCAGGGGCGGATCGAAAGGAATTCCGCATAAAAACATTAAAAAATTTGCCGGATATCCTTTGATTGCCTGGTCTATCGCAGCTGCAAAACAATCCGCATCGGTTACACGGACAATTGTCTCTACGGACGATGAGGAAATCGCACGAGTTGCGCGCGAATGGGGAGCGGAAACGCCTTTTTTACGACCGGCGGAATTTGCAACGGATCAATCATTGGATTTGCCGGTTTTCCGGCATGCGTTGGAATGGTTAAAAGAAAATGAGGGATATGAACCGGATATCGTCGTTCAACTGAGGCCTACTTCGCCGGTTCGGCCGGTGAATTTGGTGGATGATGCCGTCAGGCTGCTCACGGATCATCCGGAGGCCGATTCTGTTCGCGGAGTGGTGCCTTCCTCTGAGAATCCTTTCAAAATGTGGCTGATCGATTCTGAAACCGGAACGATGAGCGGATTGATCAAATTAGATGGCATTCCGGAACCCTATAATGCACCGAGGCAGGTATTACCCGCAACATATTGGCAAACCGGACATATCGATGCAATACGTCCCCGGCGGACTTTTATGGCGGGCGACAGTATGAGCGGAAAAGTGATTTTGCCTCTTTTGTTGGATCCCGCGTTTAAAGTGGACATCGATACTTTGGCGGACTGGGACCGTTATGAACAACTGGTCTATTACGGCGGTTTGGATATGGTTTATCCCGAACACAAGAGAAGATCACTGCCGCAAAAAACGTGTTTGTTGGTCATGGACTTTGACGGTGTTCTGACCAATGATGAGGTCATCGTGAACCAAGATGGACTTGAAAGTGTGATCTGTAATCGCGGGGACGGGATCGGTTTTTGGCTGTTGCGGGAAGCCGGAATAACCGCGATTGTGATTTCAAGCGAGACCAATCCGGTGGTGCGGAAACGCTGCGAAAAATTGGGAATACAATCTTATCAAGGGACGTTGGATAAAGCGACTGTGTTGAAGAAATATTTGGCGGAGAATAAAATTCCGGCGGAAAATACTGTTTATATCGGGAATGATATTAACGATTTACAATGTTTTCCGTTGGTAGGCTGTGCGGCTGCTCCCGCAGATGCTCATGATCTTGTAAAATCAAAAGCAGATATAATTCTCAAACGAAACGGTGGACAAGGTGTCGTTCGTGAATTATGCGAATTGATTGTCCGGCGAAACAAGGAAAGTTATGGGAAAGACAGTTAAATTAGGAAATCGATTGGTCGGCGAAGGCCAACCGGTCTATGTCATTGCGGAAATCGGAATCAATCATAACGGAGATATCGGCATTGCGAAACGCATGATTCGCTCGGCTTATGCGGCCGGAGTGGATGCGGTTAAATTTCAGAAACGGACTCCCGCCGTTTGCGTTCCTCTTTCTGAACAAAGCAAAATGCGTGAGACTCCTTGGGGTTACATGTCCTATCTTGAGTATCGGGAACATGTCGAATTTTGGGAAGATGAATATCATGAAATTGATGAACTGTGCCATGAGTTGGGAATCGATTGGTTTGCTTCGGTATGGGATGTGGAATCAATTGATTTTTTGATGAAATTTGATCCTATTGCCTACAAAGTCCCTTCTGCAAGTCTGACTGATCATGAATTATTGGATAAACTGCTGTCAACCCGAAAGCCGATTATTCTGTCGACCGGCATGTCTACGATGGATCAAATCCGACAATCGGTGAGTCTGTTCGGGAATTTGGATAATCTGATTATAACTCATGCGACCAGTGCTTATCCCTGCAAACCGGAAGAACTGAACCTGCGGATGATCCCAAAACTAATCGAAGAATTTGACTGCCCGATCGGATATTCGGGGCACGAAGTGGGATTGATTCCTTCCGTTGTTTCAGTGGCATTGGGGGCTTGTCTGGTTGAACGCCATTTTACTTTGGATCGGGCAATGTGGGGAACGGATCAAGCCGCTTCCGTAGAACCTCAGGGAATGGAAAAGCTGGTGAAGTATATTCGGGTTACGGAAGCTTCTTTGGGCGACGGAATCAAGAAAGTGTATGATGACGAATTGCCCAGCCTGAAAAAATTGCGCCGAGTCCAATAAATTGTCTTCCATGGCAGTCGATTCAAGTAAGCGATCTGTTTTCATGCGAATTCGCGATCGTCGGCGCATTCACGATACGGATCGCGCAAATTCTCGTAAATTTCATGAAATTAACCGTTATTCCTCGCAAAGAGTCCGGAAGGATGAACAACCGGTTCTTTTCTTCAATGCTTCGACGCGATTGACGCGTACCAGTTTAAATGCCGCTTTCGCCTGGTTGGCTGCGAACAGTCTGCAATCTACGGGTGTGCCGATTGTATTTATGACCTGTATGCGCGGACTGAATCCGTGTCTGTTGGCAACCGATCGTGAAAATCCGAAAAAAGAACTTCCCTGTCAAAGTTGTATTCGCCTGAGTAAAAACATGTATAACGGGTTACAAACTGTACCGTTGGAATTTCGCGAGGATCCGATCCTCTTTAATGAAGTCGAAGGGTTAACCTATCATGAGTTGGAATCCTACGTTCATGAAGGGGTCCCTCTAGGTGAGTTGACATTGCCGTCTCTGCGTTGGATTATGAGACGCCATCACTTGGAAGATGTTCCTAATGCCTTGCCACTCCAACGACTTTATATAAGATCGGCATGGAGTACTTATCTCCTGGCGAAAGAATGGATATCAAACAACCATCCGCGGGCGATTGTGGTTTTTAATGGGTTACAGTATCCGGAAGCAACCGTGAAATGGATCGGAAAACAAAACGGAATTCCGACATTCACTCATGAAATCGGATTAATGCCGGAAACAGCGTTTTTTACGGAAGGCGAAGCTACGGCTTGTCCGATCGACTTGCCGGCTGATCTGGAAATGACACCGGAAAGAAATCAAAAACTGGATGATTACCTAGAAAGTCGGATGAAGGGTTCTTTTCAAACCGCAGGCGTTCGCTTTTGGCCGGAGATGGAGGGATTGACACCCGAATTCTGGAAAATGGTGCGGATGTTTCGTCAGGTCGTACCGGTGTTTACCAACGTGGTCTTTGATACCAGTCAAAAGCATGCCAATGTTGTTTTCGATAATATGTTTGAGTGGCTGGATTCGGTCAAGTCACTGATTGAAAAGAATGCGGACACCCTTTTTGTAATTCGAGCGCATCCGGATGAACTTCGTCCGGGAAAGGAATCCTTGGAAACGGTTACCGATTGGATTGTCGGAAACCACCTGACCCATTTGACGAATGTCCTCTATATCGCTCCGGATCAATATTTCAGCTCATATGATTTAATTCGGATCGCCAAATTTGTTATGGTTTACAATTCCACCATCGGTTTAGAAGCGGCGGCAATGGGAGCAGCGGTTTTGAGCGGCGGAAAATCGCGATATACGCAGGTACCGATTACCTATTTTCCGCAATCGAAACAAGCTTTCATTCAAAAAGCGCAGGAAATGCTGGACGCGGACGAATGGGTTGTTCCGAGCGAATTTCAACAAAACGCACGCAAATTTATGTATTATCAATTCTTTCATACCGCATTGGATTTTTCCGAATTTTTATCCCCTGACCCTGTATGGAACGGGTATGTGAAATTAAAAGATTTCAAGCCGGAATCGCTGTTACCGGAAAATAACGAGACGATGCGTGTTATTCAAGATGGAATTATGCGAGGAAAACCGTTCGTCTACCCTCATTCGTTTGAAAAAGACCCGCAGATTATCAAATCATCCGTTCAGATGAAGAACGATAAATAAAGGAGAAAATTTATGAAAATTGTTGCTTTTGTTCCGATGCGACATAATTCGGTCAGGGTCGAAGGAAAGAATTACAGAATGTTAGCCGGGAAACCGCTTTATCACTATATTATGGAAGCGCTGCTAGCGGTTCCCGAAATCAATGAAGTGGTGGTCGACACCGACAGTCCGGTTGTCATGGAAGGGCTTACCAAGGATTTCCCGACAGTCAAATCATTGCTGCGTCCGGAAGCATTACGAGCGGATGATGTCCCGATGAACGAAATTTTAATTTATGATACGAGCCAGGTTCAAGCGGATTATTATCTTCAGACTCACAGCACAAATCCGCTTTTAAAGTCCGAAACAATTTCAAAAGGGATTCGATCCTTTTTGGAAAAAACTTATCTGTATGATTCCTTGTTTTCCGTCACGCGTATTCAAAAAAGATTTTGGGATCAGTTAGCGAGGCCGATTAATCATAACGCATCGATCTTACTGCGAACCCAAGACTTACCGCCGATCTATGAAGAGAATTCCTGTATGTATTTGTTTACCCGTGAAATATTGATGCACAAACGTCATCGAATCGGCGATCGCCCCATGATGTTTGAAATTCCGGCCATCGAAGCGCAGGATATTGATGATGAGACGGAGTTTAATATCACGGAAATGTTGATGAAGCTGCGACAACAAGGAAAGTTGTAAGTTTTTTTCGGGATATAATGACTTTTACTGAAAAACAAAAATGATGTTGTGACGGTTCTGCCGTTTGCATTTTCCACAGACGTTATCGTTCTGTGGCAGAAAATTTCTTCAGGAGAATAAAAAAATAATGAAACATACAATCATTCTATCCGCACCTTATATGATGTCATCAGTGGAAAGATTCCGAAAAGTAATTGAAGGATATTATGGGATCAATATGATCGTTCCGGAAGTAAAACAAAAATTAACCGAAGATCAAATTATCTCCTACGCCGGTCAATTTGACGGAACGATCTGCGGGGATGATGTTTACAGCGCCCGCGTGATCGAAGCTTGTGTTCCCAGGTTGAAAGTGATTTCCAAATGGGGAACGGGCATTGATGCAATCGATACAGAAGCCGCTACCCGATTGGGAGTCGTTGTTGGAAATACACTCAATGCTTTTACGATTCCCGTTTCGGAGACAGCGATCGGATATATGCTTTCGTTTTTCCGTGCGATTCCTTTTATGGATGACTCGATGCGGGAAGGAATTTGGAATAAGCCTTCGACCACCACCCTCTCAGAAAATACAATAGGGATTGTCGGGGTCGGGAATATCGGGCAAGCGGTAGTACGCCGTTTAAGAGCATTCGGTTGCCGGATTTTGGTAAATGATATCGCCGAAATTAAACCGGATTTTTTGATCGAAAATCGGATCGAGTCGGTTTCATTGCCGGAATTGTTAAGCCGTTCGGATATTGTCACCATGCATACGGATCTGAATCCAACTAGTTATCATCTGATCAATCGTGAAACATTGGCGATGATGAAACCGACCGCGATTTTGATCAATACCTCACGGGGTCCGATAGTGGATGAAGCCGCTTTAGCCGAGGCGCTTGAAAATGGGAAATTGGGCGGAGCCGCATTGGATGTTTTTGAAGTGGAACCTTTGCCGGATGATTCTCCGTTGCGGAAGTTTAAAAATGTGTTGTTGGCTCCGCATAACTCTAATTACAGCCCGATGGCTTGTGAACGCGTTCATTGGAATACGATTCGTAACTGTTTGATTCCTTTGGGTTATGATGTCTCCAAACTGGAAGAACTGAAAAAGACAATCTAAGCAATTTCATTTCCGATATCGGGGAAAATGATTCACAAATTTTCCCCGATTGATTGAGTGAGTTATGTCGATATCAAAAATGAATATGAAAAATTCTGTTCCCCAAAACATATTATTGAAAGGGAAAGAGCTTTACGACGGGATAAAGAGACTCGGTGACATCCCAGAAGCTTATTTTAATCCGGTTCGTCGGGATTCCATGGAACGTTTGAGTCGATTGAAAGACAGCCGTAAAGGGGAGCGTTGCTTTATCATGGGGAACGGGCCCAGTTTGAAAAATACCGATCTTTCCAAATTGAAGAATGAGTATACTTTTGGTTTAAATCGTATTTATTTGGCTTTTCCTGAAATGGGTTTTGAAACCACTTATTACCTTTGTGTGAATGATCTGGTTGTCGAACAAACATCCGACGATATTCAAAAATTAAAGATGCCGCGTTTTGTTACAACCCGAGCACTGAAATGGTTGAAACCTGAGGAAAACCTCTATTTTCTTTATTCGACTTATACCGGCCCGACTTTTGCCACCGATATTCGAAAAAGAATGTGGGAAGGCGCGACAGTGACTTACATGGCGCTTCAAACGGCTTTTTATCTGGGATTCAAACAGGTGATTTTGATCGGTGTCGACCATAATTTCCAAACCAAGGGAAAACCCAATGAGACGGTTGTTTCGGAAGGGGATGATCCGAATCACTTTAATCCGGGTTATTTTGGGAAAGGTTTCCGCTGGCAATTGCCGGATTTGGAGACCTCCGAACGTGCTTATATAATGGCGCGTGAAGCCTATCAAAAGGCAGGCCGGGAAATATTGGACGCTACCATCGGCGGAAAATTACAGGTTTTTCCAAAAGTAGCTTATGACTCCCTTTTTTAAAAATCAATGATCCATCCTCGTATTTCTGTTGTGACACCATCCTATAACCAAGCACCCTTCCTTGAGAAAACCATTCAATCTGTTTTGACGCAAAAGACACCTGAAATCGAATATTTTGTAATAGATGGGGGATCAACGGACGGAAGTATCGATATTATTCGAAAATATGAGTCCGAAATCGATCATTGGGTATCCGAAAAAGATCGCGGACAGGCCGATGGAATTAATAAGGGCTTTTCATTGGCGGGCGGAGAAATATTTGGTTGGATAAATTCCGACGATTTTTATCTGAAAGGTGCTTTTGAAAAAGTGCTTGCCTATTTTGATGCTCATCCGGAGGTCGATTTAGTATACGGTGACGTACTTTCCGTAAATCAAGAGGGAGAACTGATAAATGTGATGCGCTTTGCGGATTATGCATTGCGGGATTTAATGGCTTTCCGTATCATCAGTCAACCGGCGGTTTTCTTTCGCCGCAAAGCTTGGAACGGCGCGGGCGGAATGGATTTACGCTATCATTTTCTTTTGGATCATCATCTCTGGCTTCGAATCGCAGCGGGAGGGAAAATAGCTTATCTGCCGGAACCGTTGGCTGCAGCCCGTTTTTACCCGGAAGCGAAAAATCGTGCTCATGCCGCGGATTTCGGAGTCGAAGCTTACCGAATCGCTGACTGGTTGCTGACAGATCCGGAAATGAAACCCTATTCGAAAGGATATCGACGGGTTATTCAAGGCGGAGCCGATTGGCTGAATGCAAATTATCTGTCCAACGGGAATCATCCTTGGAAATCTCTCAAGAATTATGCGAAAGCATTTGCGAAATACCCTTCACGGGTGATTGAAGATCGTCGTCGAGTGGGGGTTACCTTATTGATGGCAATCAGCCCGGAAAAAGCAACCGATGTTTTCCGCCGGGAAGCACAAAAGCGAATGGATGCTTTTTCCGCTTATCGGGATTTGTTATGAATCTTCACACGATACCTTCCCGAAAGAAATTAACCGGGTTGGCAGAGACGATGATTGTTTTGATTTTAATGGCGGCAGGATTTGCTGTCAGGTTATATGATTTGACCGATCCGCCGTTGGATTTCTATTCTCCGAGACAGTTACGCTCTGCCATCATCACCCGCTCTTTTTATTACGAAAGTCTGAACAACAGTGATCCGACCATTGTCGAACAAGCCGATAAACTGGCCGATTTGGAACGCTATGAACCGCCGGTGATGGAATGGCTGGTATCCAAAATCGATTTACTGATCGGGAAAGAAGTTTTTTGGACGGGTCGCATTTTCAGTGCTTTTTTCTGGGCGTTAGGCGGACTGTTTCTGTATCGGATCTGCCGTCGTTTTGCTTCATTTTCAGCTGGGATATTTTCGTTATTGATTTATTATTTTGTCCCGTTTAGTATTATTGCTTCCCGATCTTTTCAACCCGATCCTTGGATGTGCTTTTGGGTTTTAGGCACCGCTTGGATGTTGTGCAACTGGTCGGAAAAAGGATCATGGTCTTCGGCGGTATTTTCCGGATTGATTGGTGGAATGGCGTTGTTGGTAAAGATTTATGCGGGCTTTTTTGTCGCGTTTATGTTATTGGGGATCTTCTTCGCGAGTGTTAACCGCCAAAATCGAAAACAAAGGATATTTCAGACTCTTTTGATCGCTGCGGTCATATTGATTCCCTCGGTAGTTTACTATTTGATATTCAATCCTTCCCGTTCGGGAGATTTCTTTTCATTTTGGATTGTTTCTCTTTCTGGACTGATTCGGACATCAAATTTTTATGCGGATTGGATTGCGATGGTGAAAGGGCTGATCGGATTGGTCCTGCCGCTCTTTGGGTTGTGGGGAGTCCTTTTCATCCGAAATCGTGAGATAAAAGGGTTAATGATCGGTTGGTGGCTGGGATACATTTTTTACGGATTATTTGTCCCTTATCAGATCACGACTCATGAATACTATAGCCTGATTTTAATCCCCTTGACAGCGATTTCCGTATGTCCGGTTGCGGATGCGATTTTTGAAAAAACTCGGCAAAACGGAAAGCTCGCTTTCGTTTGTTCGCTCCTTTTGATCTCGGTGGCAGCCGGTTACGGTGCCTATTCGGCATGCGGATTTTTACGAGGGACGAATTATGTTTTGGAACCGGCGAGTTGGAGAAAGGTCGGGGAAGCGATCCCGAAAAATGAGCCGTTTATCGCTCTTACCGGAGACTATGGGATGCGGCTGATTTATTACGGCTGGCGGCAACCGTCCCTGACTTGGCCGGATGCAAAAGATGATACGCTGTTTCAATTGGCTGGGACACCTCAGGCGGATTTTGATACTTACTTTGATTCCCAGACGAAAGGTATGAATTATTTTGTGGTGACAGCGCTGGGAGAGCTGGATAATCAGCCGGATCTAAAAAAAAGATTGGAATCCTTTCCTGTTTATGCCGCTGGAAACGGATATATTATCTATGATTTGAGAAATAAACCTTGAGAAATATTGTCGCACGGAAAAAATTATCTTCGATCCAAATCATTATCTTTATCCTGATATTTTTATGCGGGACTTTTTTGCGATTCGTCGATTTTGACGATCCGCCGCTGGATTTTCATCCGGCTCGCCAATTCCATTCCGCATTAATCGCTCGCAGCTATTTTCTGAAAGATAACGGGAATTTACCCGGGAAAAGTGCCGATTATCAACATGAAGCGGAAATGCGCGGTTCACAGGAACCCAGAATCGAACCGCCGATTATGGAAAGGCTCGCTGCGTGGGGGTATAAAATTATCGGAGATGCCGACCTGCGGGTACCGCGAGCGATTTCGATCGTTTTTTGGTTAATCGGCGGGATCGGATTATTTCGATTATGCCGCCAATTTCTCGGAATCATCGGCAGTCTGGTCGGTTTCGGTTTCTTCCTTTTATTCCCCTATACGATTTTTGCGAGCAGATCATTTCAGCCGGATCCTTTGATGGTCGCACTGATGATATGGTCGCTAAATGCGTTGGTCGAATGGGATTCACATCCGACGATTGGGTCGGCGATCCTGACCGGGGCTGTGGCGGGAGCTGCGATTTTGGTCAAGCAAGTGTGCGTTTTCCCGTTGGCGTCGGCTTTTGCGTTTTACTTTTTTTCGTCTTCGGATTGGAAACAAAAAATAAAGAGGGTTGATTTTTGGATAATCGTGGCTCTTTCTGTCGCTCCGGTGTTGATTTATAACTACTGGGGTTACTTTGTCAAAGGCTTTTTAGTACAACAATATCAAGGTCGTTTTTCTTTGAGCGATTGGTTTTCTCCGGCGTTTTATGTCCGCTGGATTCGGAAAATGGATGAGGTGTTTGGAATCGTTGTCGTAACAGCCGGGTTAGTGGGCTGTCTTGCCTGTGAAAATCGAAGAGCACGTTTGTTGTGGATCGGTTTTTTTGTCGGATACATTCTTTATGGTTTGGCTCTTCCTCACCATATCGGTACCCACGATTATTATCAATTGCCTTTATTCCCGATGATTTCTTTCGGATTCGGCCGATCGGCTGAATCAATCTTTGAGGCTGTCGGAAGGTTAAAAGAGGGTCGGACGCTTGCTTATGTCGGAATTACTGTCTGCCTGATTCTGTTGGGAAGCTGGTGGAGTGCGGACAGTGTCATCAGTTTGAACCGAAGGGATTATCGGGCTTGGCCAGAACGATGGCAATATCTCGCGGCTGAATTAGATCCTTACCCGGGTCAAATCAATACGATCGGAATTATGGATGATTATGGGGCGGCGATGATCTATTGGGGCCTTCGGACACCGATGATTTGGGAACAAAATATTGAAAAGCTTTCGGAAGAGGAAGCTGACACCATCATTCGCCGGGCAATGATAAATCGTGAATACTTAATTGTGACGGACCTTGACAGCTTTTATGCGCAGCCGCGGCTTCAGAATTGGTTGGTTCGAAATACGAAGCTCTATGCGGAAGAACCGGACTATCTGATTTATGATCTGAGAGGGTTAAATGAGTGAGCAGGCGGTTTTTCCGCTCGTCAGTATTGTCACACCTTCGTTTAATCAGGCGGAATTTCTCGAACGTACCATTCAATCCGTTCTGAGTCAGGATTAT
Organism: Leptolinea sp. UBA1437; assembly: GCA_002329625.1. GTDB lineage: Bacteria > Chloroflexota > Anaerolineae > Anaerolineales > Anaerolineaceae > Flexilinea. The sequence goes on along the minus strand of DCTP01000011.1, from coordinate 880 downwards.
CCGAACCTTGAGTACATCATTATCGACGGAGGATCGACCGACGGAAGTGTCGAGATTATTCGAAAATATGAGAACCGTTTGGCTTATTGGGTTTCCGAGAAGGATAAAGGTCAGACGAATGCTATTAATAAAGGCTTTAATCGGGCAAAAGGAGAGATTTTTGCCTGGCTGAATTCGGACGACATCTATGAGCCGGGAGCCATTTATGCCGCTGTGGAAGCTCTCACGTCGGATCCTTCCCTGGGGTTTGTATACGGCGATTGTAACTTTATCGACAGTCATGACCGTATTATCGGGAAATTCGATGCGCGACAAACGGATCTGAAAAAATTACAACGAGGATACGTTCATATTCCTCAACAAGCTTTTTTCTTTCGAGGTGCACTCTGGAAAAAAGTGGGTCCGCTGGATGAAAGCATCTATTTTGCCATGGATTATGATTTGTGGTTAAGATTGGCTCGAATCGCGCCTTTTCGATATATACCGGGAAAGGTCTGGGCTGATTTTCGATTGCATGAAGATGCCAAGACAATTACCGCGGATGCATCTTGTTGGCCGGAAATGATTCAGATTCGTCGCCGTGACGGCGGATCGAAATTTTCTGTCCTTTTCCTGAAATATCAACTGCGAAAATTAATAGCTCCTCTGATTAATTATCGACGTAAAAAAATGTTTCAATAAATTTTCCGATTAACACCTGATTTTAAATAATTTGTTTATACCAAATATATTGACAAAAGTGGGGCGGGTGATATATAATAATAGTCCGCCTTAGAAAAAGGGTTACGGTGGTCTCGAAAAAAAAGGAAAAAAGACCGTAATGACTTTTCAAAAAAGAACCTTGACGAGATCAACGAAACACATATAATAAGACGTTGCG
>DCTP01000065.1 GCA_002329625.1 Leptolinea sp. UBA1437 | reverse complement strand
CCATTCGATCAATGGGTCCCGCTGCTAACGTTGCAGGAAAGCAGACATAAACGAGGAAATCACCGGGTGTCGCAACCCATTTTCTGCCTTTCCTGGCATCAATCAATACGGATAATAGCCGAAAAGCAATGTAAGAAAATCCAAACCATCGCAAATCGTTTGCCAGCGCCAGTTCGGAAGATTGCCCCACTAAATTTCTGAAAAATTTACTGGCTTGCAAAGCAAAAAAAGGGGTTTTTAACAAGACCAGAGTCAGTAGAATAAATCCGATTAAAACCGAAAAAAGTTTTTCTGGTTTTAATCCACCGAAATAATAAAAAAGAAGGAAAAGGATCATCCATCCGGCGATCCATGGAAGCGAAACCGAAAGAGTTGGCGGACGGGATGCGGTAATAATCCCCTCAAAACTGAACAACCGCGATAAAGCGATTAACAGCACCGTTCCGAAAATGATCAAAAGCTCTGATCGATGGTCAGAAAGCCTATCGTTTTCACTTCTACAACAAAATGCCCAGCAGACAAGGGATAAACCGATGGTTGAAAGAGGTAACCAAAAATCAAAATTACGAATAGGAAGAGTAGGTTGAAGACTGAATACAAAGATGATCGATAACCCTATCAAAAAATACTTTCGAATTCTTTGCTGAGGGATGCCGCGGATTAATAAAAACAACCCCGCCAATAGCAGAATATTTGACAATAGCATCTAAAACCCCTGATAAACCCATTGCGGGGCTTCATCTGCCGTAAAGATGATTAAGCCGATAATGAGAAGAGCAAAAAGGAAAGCAACTAACGTTTCACGATTGAACAGTTTCACTGAAAAATCCTATTCGAATCCGCAAAGCCGCCATTCTCCGTTTTCTTTAACCACTTTGTGGATTCGGTCTTTCAGCGGAAATTCTGTAATTTCATTCCCATAGGAAGCGGCGATTGATCCCGTACAGGTCACTTCGGCATTGTCAGCTGCTTCCTTTTGAACGGAGCAGCTAAAATCTTTTAACTCCGATTTCACCCCCATGAAAGCATCGACTTCCCGTAAGCCGTCTTTTTCCCAGTCAGAACAAACGATCGATCCAATTTTATCCCGTTCTTGATTCACAATAGCGTTGTAAAAGGATTCCACTACTTTTGATTCCTCGGATACTTTTTCATTTCCGCTGCATCCCGCGAGCTGAACACAAAAAATAATCATTGCAAGCGAATAAATAATTTTTTTCATAACTGTCTCCCCCTGCTATTATAAATCGTACGATCGCTTTCGCCGATCAAAAAAGTTCCAATGAATGCCCCACCATATATAACATTTTTAATCCCCAATAGCTACGAACTTTCCATGCATCGACAGAAAGATAAATATCGGAGCGATTCGGATCCAACCCATGATNNAAATATCGGAGCGATTCGGATCTAAACCATGATTTTCCAAACCCTGAGCGGCAGCCCAAAAATTGAAAAATGGAACTCCATATTTTTTGGCAATGGCGGCTGTAATTTCATTGATTTGGTTATTTCCTTCAACATTATCCGCTTTGGAAGAAAGAATCGGCAATGTTCCATATTGAATAATCGTATAAACAATCTCATCCAAATAATCTTCGTAGAGAGACACATCTGCGGTTGATACCCAGTTTGTCCCTAAATTTACAAATACAATCGAAGGTTTATTGATTCGTAACTCACAAAGCAATGCAGATTCACCGCTCTCACAATAAGTTGGATCAGACCAGATGGTTGTCAGCAAAGAAGCGGCGCTCAAGCCGTTTGCAACCGCAAAACTTAAAGCACCGAACGATTCTTGAAAATAATTGATGGCATCTTCCAAATAAAGGTCTTCATCACTTAATTCATAAGAGCCGGAAACATAATCATATTCGCCCATGAATACATTGGGATATGATTGGCAATCTCCGATTTTGGAAAAATAATTTGGACGCCTTCCCATCCTCGACACGCCGTACCGATAGATATCTTTCGCTGCCTCCTTTATTGATTCCGGAACAACGGGTAGGGTCATCCAGTCTGCCCCAGATGGATTGGGGTCGACAATCACCGGCCGATAAAAAGGAAGCGGCGTTTCATCCATAAAAACGGACGTTTCGATCGGTGTTGCCATCACTTCCGTTGGCAGTACAGGGACATCGGTCGGTACGATGGTCGGTATAGGAAGCATTTCAGTCGGAACCGATTCCGCTTGATTATTTGCTAATATAATGGGGGAAGGAGAAAATATATTCGGCGCTGAAAGCGTAGGTTGAACGGTTGCAAGCCAAGGATCTTCAGTGGGCATTTGCAGTGTCTTCACAAAAGAAGCCACTTCCTGTTCCAATGCATCATCGGACTTTGCCGTATTACAAGATCCGATAAAGAAAGAGAGCAGTAATAAAAGAAGAATTCCTTTTTTAGATCTTAAAACTTTTCCTGCCATCCACCCTCATCAGATCCCTTCAAATTTTCGAAAAATCCTATCTAATTAAGTGCAAGTTTTATGCTAAAAATTACTTCCGATTTTGATCTGAAAATATCTTTTTGGGAATCTTTAAAGATGTCTGTTCTTCCAAGTTTTGCAAATTCAATATTCGAGAAAAATACTTATTGATGGATTCAAACCCTGCTAACGGGCTCTCCCGAACCGGAATAATCAATTTCAATGAGGAAGGGACAACTTTTATTCTCAACGGAGTGGTTCCAATCGGTTCTCCATCAGATTGGGCAGGTAACGGCCGATCACATTCGACTACAAGTTCATCTTTGAATTCGAATCGGCTGATCACCTCAACACCCCGACTTTTCCCTTTAATCGCGTCCCATAGAATTCGGAAAAAACTTTGAACATCGGATGGCCGTGTTACAAAAGCCGAAATCACTCCGTCATTAGGGTTTAACAGATTTTCTTCAATCCAAGAGTGCATGCCGAAACCTGCATTCGGGATAAAGACATCCGCTCCCACAATTCTCTCTTCTTTGCCATCAATAGTCAGTACAAATTCAACCTGATGAGTACGTTTGAGCGACTTTCCGATATTTTTTATATATGCTAAAAATCCCAGTTTTTGTTTTTCTTCCCGGGTTGTCGAAATCATTAATCGGGCATTGAAACCCGCACCGGCATTAAGCATTCGATAAGAGC
>DCTP01000110.1:23326-48882 GCA_002329625.1 Leptolinea sp. UBA1437 | reverse complement strand
GTGGCAACACTGGTCGGTTTTCAAATCTTGCGGCCGGTTCACATTCTTTGGATCAATCTAATTACGGATTCGATTCCTGCCTTAGCGTTGGGGGTTGAAAAAGCCGAAGGGGATCTGATGAAAAGAAAACCGAGAGATCCGAATTCGCATATTTTTGCGGATGGAATGGGATTTGATATCGGGTATCAGGGCGTCATGATTGCGATCGTAACCCTCGTCAGTTATTTCGTCGGTCATTATTTGGAAGCCGGAAGATGGGAAATCACCCAAAGCCCGGATGGGGTGACAATGGCATTTCTAACCTTATCCATGGCGGAGATTTTCCATTCGATCAACATGCGCTCTCGTCGAAATTCGATTTTTAAGATGCATTCCATTAATAAGTATCTTCTGTTGGCGATGGCGCTTGCTCTGATTCTGACCACCGGTGTGATCGAAATTCCTTCTGTGGCAGCCTTGTTCGAATTTGAGACAATATCTCTCAATGAATATTTCACAGCAATGGGGTTGGCAGTCTCGGTTATCCCGATTGTTGAGATCGTCAAATATTTCCAACGCAAGCGAAATTCAAATTATAACGGTACCGTGAACAAGTAATTCGGTTATCAAAAAGATATAAAAAGGGTACAGCGGAAAAACCGTTTGTACCCTTTTATTTTCAGAGATAGAAAGCTTTTCGAACCCAAAAGATTCTCTGTTTTTCGCAGAATTATTCCGACTTTTGGAAGACTCAGAAAGGCATGCGAGGTCTGCGGATATCTGCGGCTCGTATAGGGATTCCCTGTATAATTAGAAGGGGAAAAGGAGATGAATCCATGAAAACTTATGAATATACCGATTACGAAAAAGCCGCCGAAATAATCAAAGAAAAAATAAAAACGCCCATTGAACTTGCTTTAGTGCTTGGCTCGGGATTGGGCGGATTGGCGGATGAAGTGAAGCATCCGCTGATTATTGATTATCGCGATCTTCCGGGTTGGCCGCTTTCGACTGTAGAAGGACATAAGGGTCGACTGGTGATCGGAGAGCTTGCCGGGCGCATGGTTCTGGTTCAGCAAGGTCGGGTTCACTTTTATGAAGGATATTCTCCGGCAGAAATCACCTTTCCGATTCGTGTGATGCAATGTTTAAAGATCCCGCGTTTGATAGTGACTAATGCAGCCGGCGGGGTGAATCCGTCGTTCTCCGCAGGCGATGTCATGTTGATCACTGATCATATCGGCTTCGTTTCCATGAGCGGATTCAATCCGTTGAACGGCCGCAATTTTGATCAATTCGGACCCCGATTCCCGGACATGTCACAAGCTTATGACCGAGAATATAGCTCTCTCGTAAGAAAAGCCGCCGCTCGAACCGGAACGGATCTCAAAGAAGGTGTTTACACTTGGTTGAGCGGACCTTCCTTTGAGACACCGGCTGAAATACGCTTCCTCCGAACCGTGGGGACGGATGCGGTCGGGATGTCCACGGTACCCGAAGTAATTGTGGCACGGCATGGCGGAATGCGGGTGTTAGGGCTTTCCGGTATAACCAATAAATGCAGCGATAATGGAGAAATGAAAGCCGACCATCAAGAGGTTTTACAGATCGCCGATATTATCGGTCCCAAAATCATCCGAATTTTATATGAAATTCTCCCCGATATGTGATGACCGGAAAAGAAATCAATGCAATCCTTGTTGAACTTTTTAGTGAATTATCAGAATTGGATTTATACCGTTTTGTTAATCACTGCGGTAATTTACGGAAGGAAGCTGATTCGTGCGATTATCGAATGGCGTTCGACAATTTTCGGATTGGAAAGAGAGTTTGCCCAGCATAAATTAAATACTTCGCTGGCAATGGTCATCCTCTCGGTTTTGTTAATCATTGCCGAATTTATCTGTGTGAATTTTATTATTTCGGCTCTTCCGCAAGCAACGGGAATCCAATCGCTGCCGGCAACCACGGATGGCATTGATTTGAATATTGTGGCAACGAGCGACGCGGGCCTCGAATCGAGTGCGCCGAATGCTTCGTCCGCTGTCGCTCAGAATGTAACCGCCAGCGGATGTATTCCCGGCCAAATCGAATGGATCGCACCGAAACCCGGCGAAGAAATATCGGGTATTTATAATTTGATGGCGACGGTTAATATTCTGGATATGGGTTTTTTCAAATATGATTATGCCTCTTTGAGTGATCCCACCGATTGGCACGCTATTTCCGCGGGAAATATGCCGGTCGTTGAAGGAAAATTAGGTGTCTTGGCGACCAGTGAAATTCCGAACGGTGATTATATTTTGCGATTGACGGTTGTAAATAAATCGAATCAACAATTAGCACCTTGCGATGTTGCCATTCGGATTTTAAATAAAGAGTAATAACTCAATAATAGGATTAAAATCAAAGAAACGAAAAGGTTAAGGATATCGATGAATCATGGCTGAAATAGAAATACGGATGGCGTCGATGGCAGATATCCCGTTGATTACAAAAATCGACTTGGATTTTGAAAGCAATTATGTATGGAAATCGCAAATGATCGATGATTTGGATTCATATACAATTGTCTTTCAGAATATCAAGTTGCCGAAGACCGTCCATGTACCTTTCCAAGGAGGCGGAGAAGAGGCTATCGAAAAGATGGTCAAGCGTCAGGAAGTCATTGTTGCACAATATGACAACCAGGTGGCCGGGTTTGTGCGCTTGGAACAAGATGAAAATACAAATCGAATTTTATTAAAAACAGGAGGTGTGAAACCGGATTATCGCAGAAAAGGAATAGGATCTGCACTCTTGAAGGTGATTCAGGAAAACGCGGTAAAAGTGGGGATTCCCCGTCTTGTTTGTACCGTTCAGGCGAAAAATGATCCTGCGATTCATTTTCTGCTTTCAAAAGGGTTTCAATTTTGCGGGTATCAGGATTTTTATTTTCAAAATATGGAGATTGCGTTATTCTTTGCAAAAAATATCCGGTAGCCTGCGAACGATATGATTAATTGGATTTTGCCTATCATTCGAACAATCAGTGAAATTTTGATCGCATCCATTGCGATTGCGTCATTTTCACTTTTGTTATTTTCTTTATTTTTTATTCAAAAAGAACGACTTGCACGAGTTTTCTCATTCATTCTTTTAGCTTTAACCGTGATTTATACAGCCGATGCGCTTTCGCTGACGACTTTATCCGACCAAAATCAATTGCTTTGGCAGCAAATTCATTGGTCGGGGATTATCTTTTTACCGGCGACGATGATTCATTTTTCCCAAGTAATTTTACAGATGACGGGAAAAACAATCCGGAAGCTGAGGAAAAAGATGACCGCCGTCACTTATTTTTTCTCGGTGATTTTTCTGGTCTTGCTGTGGAATAATCAACTTTTTTACGGAACACGACGAGTCGGAAATCTCGGAATTTCCATGATCCCGACGGAAAAATTAAATTATTTTTGGATTTGGCTGTTTGTCCTTTTGGGTGCGATGCTGATCAATTTTTATCATGCTTTTAAGCGGACCCGAACACCGACCAGCCGTCGAAGGATGCTCTATCTGATTGTAAGCGCGTTGGGAGTATTGGTCGGGACATTTCCTTTGATGATTTACGGATCCGGTTTTCTACTACGGCATGAACTCGGATTTTGGCTGGTCAATTTAATTGGCAACATTTTGATCCTGTTGATGGTGCTTTTGTTGGGTTATTCCGTCATCACTTTTTGTGTTTCCTGGTCCTATCGAGTGGTCCGCTTGCGCCTGATGGAATGGATTTTACGTGGACCGGTGACGGCCGGGCTGACTTTGGGACTTGTAACGATCATCCGACGCAGCTCGGGAACGTTGAATATCAATGTAGGTGGATGGACGTCCCTTTTGATGGTCGTTTCGATCGTAGTGCTGGAATATCTGATAACCTTATTGATGCCGCTGTTTGAAAGAAACAGCATTTCCGGCTATGGAAATCAGGATTATCAAATTGTTTCCGGTCTCGAAAATATGATGATATTTTCCTCGGAGCTGGAAACCTATTTGGAATCGATTATCAGTGCCCTGTGCGATAAATACCAGGCAAAAGGGGTTTTTGTCGCTATCACGGATTCGGTTGGGAATGTTGAGAATTTAATTCATGTCGGTGAAACAAGTCTTGCTGATCCGATTAACTTTTCGGAAAAAATCGAAACCCTTCAGGGATTTACCGATGATCCAATCAGGGATGACAGTAGTATTTTATTGCCGGTCTTTTATCATGATCTTACCGAAAATAAGACCTGGTTACTAGCGATTATTGGTATTACCGACCCGGCTGTCATTGACGAGGATCCGGAACCCCAATCAGCTCTAAAAGTGGCGGCGGATAAAATACGGATTGTTTTATGGCAACGTTGGTATTTGGGACGGACTTTCAACGTTTTACGAGAACTCTCCAATGATGAAAAGTTAGGTTCGTATCGTAAGATCGGCTTATTGAACACCGCGGAAGTATTAGACCAAAAATCAGATTACGATCTGGAAGAAGTCAGCGCCTGGGTGCGAGATGCGTTGACTCATTATTGGGGCGGACCGCGGTTGACCGAAAATCCCTTAATCCGATTGGATATCGTTCAGCAGGAAATGAACGGTGACAGCAATAATGCGACAAATGCTTTGCGTACAATTTTGAAAAAGGCGATTGATCAGATCCGTCCGAGCGGCGAACGGTCTATTTCGGGAGAGTGGACTCTGTATAATATTTTAGATCTGAAATTTATCGAAGGTTTAAAGGTGAAAGAAGTGGCGAAAAAGTTGGCGATGTCCGAAGCTGATCTATATCGAAAGCAACGGGTCGCAATCGAAGAACTGGCGAAAACGATTATTCGTATGGAAAAGGAACATAATTCTTCCCATCTGTAAGGTGTTTTCGGTTTGAAATAAAATTTGATTCATTTATCCGTTGACAGATAAAGAGAATGCCTGAAAAAGAGAACAAGCAAGAGAATGAACCCCAAAAAGCTTCGGGCTCGCGGCTGAAAAGCGAATCTTTAATTCCGGATATCCTCGCGCTCGGCTGTATTGTGACTGGCTTGCTGTTATGGGTGGGCTTTACCGGAAAAACCGACGGCCGTTTTATTTTGAGAACGCGGAATTTTTTTGATGATTGGATCGGGACGGGAAGAATCATTTTTGTTGTGCTTTTTCTCGGGCTCGGAACCGGCATTTTTCTCAGCCGATATACTGCCGTCAAAATCCATATTCCGTTGAAGAAAATCGGCTTAATTATTCTGTTGTTTTTCATATTGCTGGCACTCGCTTCAAACAGTGATCATTTCTCTGGGGGAAAAATCGGGGATACTTTGTTCGGTCAGCTTACCGCGGTGATCGGGGAAATCCCCGCGACGATTCTTTTATGGGGAATCATTGCCGTCCTATTTTATTTTCTTTTTGATTTGAATCGCCCATTGTCCGAATCGGCGGTTTTTATAAACAAGAAAGTTGCACATTTCTGCGCTTCAAAACCGATCCGATCCTCCGATGAGGTTACACTTTTTCGCAGACGATTAATGAAAGAAAATATAGAAAAAGAGGAAAACGATCCATTGGAAAAAAACATCACGAATCATCCGATCGATTCCGTTATCGGCGGAAATGAAATAAAGGGAAAAACCAAACCGCGAACCAACCGGTTGCCACCCATTAATTTGCTGGAACCGGAAATGGGATTTTTAAATAAAAACATTGATGTTCAGTCACGAATCGATGAGATTGAATCCGCCATGGAAGAGTTCGGCACTCCAGTGAAAGTTATCGGTTACAGTATCGGACCCGCGATTATCCAATATCAGGTTGTTCCGGGCGCTTTGGAAAAGAATGGAAGTCATGGCACGGTAATCCCAAAGAAAATCCGGGTCGCTCAGGTCGCGCAGATGGAACGGGATCTGGCTGTTCGGATGGGCGTGGCAAATCTTTCGATTCAGGCACCGGTACCGGGAGAAAATTTTATCGGGATTGACATCCCCAATCCGGACTCCCTGAAAGTTCGTCTACGTCCTTTAATGGAAAGCCGAGAGTTTCAATCCAAGACATCACCGTTGAATGTCGCACTCGGAAGAGATATTTCCGGTAAACCGGTGGTGGTTGATTTGGAACAGATGCCCCATCTGTTGATTGCCGGCACCACCAATTCCGGTAAATCCATTTTGATCCGTTCGATGGCGGTTTGTCTGGTCATGAATAACACGCCGGAAACGTTGCGATTGATTATGATTGATCCCAAAAGGGTGGAACTTTTCCGTTTCAACGGATTGCCTCATTTGCTCGGTAAAGTCGAAACCGAATATGACCGAAGCATTTCGGTTTTGGGCTGGGCGGTTCAGGAAATGAAAAACCGTTACAAATTATTTGAGACGGTGGGCGTTCGAAAATTATCTTTATATAACCAATATGCGGTTCGAAACGGTCAGAAACCGTTACCCTATATTGTGATTTTCATTGACGAGTTGGCGGAAATTGTCAAAGGCGCGGATAAATTGGGTCAGGAATATATCGATACATTGGCATCGTTGGCACGGGCGACCGGAATGCACTTGGTTGTCGCCACCCAACGACCGGATACAACAGTGATTACCGGCAAAATCAAGACCAACATTCCCGCGCGAATCGCATTAAACGTTGCTTCGGCAATCGATTCAAGAGTAATTATGGGGAAACAGGGTGCGGAAAAATTATTGGGCAGGGGGGATATGTATTTTGTCGATCCCAGTCTGAATGTGCCGATTCGAATCCAGGGACCTTTACTGACCGATCAGGAAATTGACTCGGTCGTTGCCTTATGGAAAAAATTATCGCCGAAACCTGTCGAAGAAGCGGAAGCTCCTTGGGAAGAAATGATCGAAGACGCGGAAAAAGAAGTAAACGGTAAAGAAGAAAAGGATTTAAAAGCGGCGATTCGCCTGGTTTGTCGGACACGGAAAGCGAGCGCTTCGTATTTACAGGGAAAAATGAATATCAGTTTCCCGAAAGCCAGCCGGCTGTTGGATCGAATGGAGCAGATTGGTGTGGTAGGTCCGATTCAGGTCGGCGGGAAAGCGCGTGAAGTATTATGGTCTGAAGAAGAAGCGGATTCTTACGGAGAAAATGCCATATAAAAGGAGACAGAAGACATTATGAACGAAAATATTTCAAACAATTCATCGAACCAACCTGAAAAACCGAAAACCTTCAGCGATCAATGTCGAATATGGTTCAGGGGTTTCGGCGAAACCTGTTCTCGATTTCTGCTGAAGATCGGTCTGACCGCAAATACCGTGACAATTATTGGCTGTGCCGGGCATATTATCGCGGCATATTTAGCTGCCATGGGACAGTTCACCTGGGCGGGTATTCTCTTGGTATTTTTTGCGGTTACCGATTTCTTTGACGGGACGATGGCTCGGCTTTCTACCGGAGGGAAGGGAACCCGATTCGGAGCAGTTCTGGATTCCTGTACCGATCGCTATGCCGAATTCTTCATTTTCGGCGGTTTGATTTATTACTATGCGGTTCATGAGGATTATCTGACTATGATGGTGGCGTATATTGCCATTATGGGGTCGATCCTTGTATCTTATACCCGTGCAAAAGGCGAAATCGAGCGATTGGATATGAAGCTCGGCATCATGTCACGGCTGGAGCGTTATCTTTTCTTGGTTCCCTGCCTATTGTTTAATATCCCATTTATTGCCATGTGGGCGATAGCGATCGGATCTCATATTACGGCGATTCAGCGCATTCAATATATGCGGAAAGAACTGAAAGAAAATTAGACCAACAAAAAAGTCAGGCGGGGACCATTGGAATTCTATTCATATGGGTTTGTGATTGGGCCGTTCGTTATTCATTACTATAGTTTATGCTTTTTGGTCGCGGTCTTGAGTGCGACACTTCTCGCAAGCCAGACCGGGAAAAAGCGCGGGATCGCACCGGATACGATTTGGAGTTGTCTGTTTTGGCTTTTGATCGCCGGTATTATCGGTGCCCGACTTTGGCATGTGTTTTTGCCTTCCAAATCTTCGGGACTTACGCTAAGCTACTATTTACACCACCCCGTCAAAATCCTTCAGGTTTGGAACGGCGGTCTGGGAATTCCCGGCGCGATTCTCGGAGGATATATCGGATTATGGCTGTTTTGCAGAAAATACGGATTCAAAATCAGCAAATTTACCGATACAATTTCACCGGGATTAGCATTGGGACAGGCAATCGGTCGATTGGGAAATTATTTTAATCAGGAACTGTACGGTGCGCCGAGTGATCTGCCTTGGGCGATCACCATTGATCCGCAATATCGTATCCCCGGATTTGAACAGCAGGCGACCTATCATCCTCTTTTCCTGTATGAATTAATCTATAACCTGTTGAACATGGGTTTTTTGCTTTGGGTCGATCACCGTTTTGGCAAAAGGCTGAAAGACGGAGATATCTTTTTGATATATTTGATCGTTTATCCTGTCGGGCGGTTTTTTCTCGAATTTTTGCGGTTGGATACGGCGATGGTGGGAGGATTGGACATGAATCAGCTCATCATGGGAGTGACTGCTGTTTGTGCCGCGGCGGGGTTGATCATCCGTCATACTTTTCAGCCGAAAAGAGATTTGACAAAATAAGCCTGTTATAGGATAATAATGCCCGTTCTAAAGTTCCGGACATACCCTCGAAGGGTGCACGGAAGAGAAAAAATAGGCATAAAAAGTCTACTTAACCGGAACCCTACTATGTGTTGAACCTTGGGAGAATAAGGAAATGGCTAATATAAAGTCACAAATCAAGCGTAACAGACAGAACGAAAAGAGACGTATCCAAAATCGTGTTGTTCGCGGATCTACCCGAACCGCTTTATATAAGGCACGTCTGGCTGTCGAAACGAATCAGGAAAATTCCGAAGAGATGGTGAAGAAGGCAATTATCGCTTTGGATAAAGCTGCTCAAAAGGGTGTGATTCATAAGAATAATGCAGCCCGCAAGAAGAGTCGCCTGATAAAGAAACTGACAGCGACAAAAAAAGCGTAACGCTATCGTGAGGGAGAAATCCCTTTTTGAATGTTATTGCCGGATCGGAAAGGGTTGAAGGAAAAAGTTCAACCCTTTTTTGGTCATAGAGATCTGATCCGTCCGATTATTATTGAAAATGTGACATGTGAAGAATTACCAGCGGAGGAGCTGTGTTTGAAAAAGAACAACAACAGATAGAGGATCAAATTCGGAAAATTTGTGAAGCTCACAATTATCCGGTGAAATCGCTTACCTGGTCCTGGATTCCGTTTAGCGGAAATTGGGGGATATCCACTTCTTTTTTTCAGGTCGCGGCGGATGACGCACGTTCCAGAGGGCAAAAAATAAATGTGGGCTTGCATGCTCAGGAAATTGCTCAAATGACGGCGGATTCCCTTGAATTGCCCGAAGGATTCGAACGTGCGGAAGCTGTTCGAGGATATTTGAATCTCTATTTCACCACTCGAATTTATTCTCAGCGGGTCATTGATACGGTGTTGGAAGAAAAAGATAATTTTGGCAGAGGGCAGCGCAACGGTGAGCGCGTAATGGTTGAGTTCTCTCAGCCGAACACGCATAAAGCATTTCATGTCGGTCATTTACGAAATGTAATTCTGGGAAATGCGGTCGGTAATATTCTCGATTTTGCCGGTAATGATGTGATTCGGGCGAATTATTTGGGGGATATTGGGCTGCATGTTATCAAATGGTTGTGGTGCTATCTGAAATATCATAACGGCGAGAAACCCGAGGGGGATATTACCCGCTGGATGGGGGATATCTATGCGGAAGCGAGTCGGCGGCATGAAGAAGAACCCGAAGCCGAAAACGAAATCCGCGAACTTTTTGCCCGCTGGGATCGAAAAGATCCGGAAATTGTCGAATTGTGGCGTGTTACCCGTCAATGGAGCCTGGATGGCTTCGACCAGATTTACAAAACATTGAATGTCCGGTTTGATAAGATTTATTTTGAAAGCGATGTTGAGGATTCGGGCAAAGAAATTGTCAAAGAATTGATCGCCAAAGGAATCGCCGTTGACGAACGCCCCGAAAATGCGGTGGTCGTCAAATTGGATGAATTGTGCGGAACGAAGGATAAATATCGTTCATTAGTTGTCTTGCGATCCGACGGTACCTCTTTGTATGCGACAAAGGACCTGTCGTTGGCGATTCGGAAATTCGAAGAATTTCATCTGACGCGTTCGATCTATGTCATCGATGTCAGGCAGACGTTATATCTGCAGCAGATATTTAAGACTTTGGAATTGATGGGTTATTCGTGGGCGAAGAATTGTTATCACTTGGCATATGAAATTGTGAATTTACCGGGAAATGTCACCATGTCCTCGCGTGACGGAACGGTTGTTTTCCTGCAGGATTTAATTGATGAGGCTAAATCGCGAGCGTTGGCGATTGTTCAAGAAAAAAATCCGTCATTAACGGATGCCGAAAAAGCGGAAATTTCGGAAAAAGTGGCTCTCGGTGCGCTGAAGTATTCCATGCTCTCGCGGGATAATGCAAAAATAGTCACTTTTGATTGGGAAGCGGCACTTGATTTTAACGGTCAGGCTGCTCCGTATATCCAATATGCCGCGGTACGGGCAAACAGTATCTTAAGAAAATCCGAAAACGGATTGCCGGATCAAACAGTTTTGTCTTACGAACTGACCCCAGTCGAAGTGGAACTGATCGATTTGATTTCACGGGTTCCGAGGGAAATCCAGCGGTCAGCTGCGGAATGTAAGCCGCTGTTTATTTCCAACCTTGCATTTGATCTGGCTCAGGCATTTAATAACTTCTATCATCAATGTCCCGTATTACAGGCGGAGCCGCCTGTCCGAGATTATCGGTTACGGCTGGCTGCGGCTGCACGCCAAACAATGATCAATTGCCTGGCTCTGTTGGGAATTGATTCTCCGGAAATTATGTAATTAACAATCATAAACAATAATAAATCGGAAGAAATAATAAAACTTCGATTTATTGTTGTTTCTCTATTACGTCAATGCCACCCATCCAAGGTTTAAGCACTTTCGGGACAACCACGGACCCGTCGGCTTGTTGATAGGTTTCCATCACCGCAATCAATGTGCGGGGTAAGCCCAATCCCGAACCGTTCAATGNNCGTTCAATGTATGCAAAAAACGGGTTTTTCCGCTTTCTTTGTCCCGAAAGCGGATCGCTCCTCTGCGGGATTGAAAGTCACCGTCATCGGAAACCGAGGAAACTTCCAGCCATTCCTTGCAGCCGGGTGCCCAAACTTCGATATCATAACAAATCCGGGCGTTGAATCCCAGGTCGCCGGTGCATTGGGCGACGATTCGATAAGGCAAATCCAACTGTCTGCAGGTTTCTTCGGCGGCATTCAACATCCGATCCAGTTCATCGGCTGATTTATCCGGATGACTGTAACAATACATTTCAACCTTATCAAATTGATGACCGCGCTTGATACCGCGTACATCCCGTCCGGCACTCATTTTTTCGCGTCGAAAACAGGGAGTATATGCGGTAAAACGCATCGGAAGGCTGTCTTCTTCGATAATTTCGTTCATATAGAGACCGGTCAGGGGCACTTCGGCGGTCGGCACCATCCAAAAATCTTCTTCGGCATCATGATAAAGATTGTCTCTGAATTTCGGCAATTGGCCGGACCCGTAGAGTATTTCACTTTTTACCATAAACGGCGTGTACCGTTCTTCATAACCCTGCCGGATATGCAAATCGAGCATAAAAGCAATGAGTGCGCGCTGCAGACGGGCTCCGGCTCCGTTCAGAATGTAAAAACGGCTGCCGGTCAATTTCACGCCGCGATCAAAATCGATGATCCCCAGCGCCGGTCCCAAATCCCAGTGTGGAATCGGATCAAATTCTCGTTCCGTGATTTTCCCTTCATAGCGGACGACTACATTTTCCGCGTCGCTTGCCCCATAAGGTACACGCGGATCCGGGATATTGGGAATAATCATGATCAGCGAATTTAATTCTTCTTCCGTTTCTTTTACTTTCTTGTCCAATTCGGCGATTTTATCGCCGACAAGCCGCATCGCTTCTATTTTAGCGTTTCTTTCCTCGGCATCTTTGATTCGCCCAATTTCTTTAGAAGTCGCATTCCGTTCGGCTTTCAGTTGTTCTGATTCGGAAAGTAGCTTTCGGCGGGCCGTATCCAGTTCGATAACACGATTCACCGGAGCGGGATCCATTTGACGATCCTTCATTGATTTGATGACCAATTCGGGGTTTTCTCGGATGAGATTCATATCCAGCATAAATAACTCCTCTTATTTATCCATTAAAAAATCCCCCGTCCGGCAGGACGAAGGGGTTTCCGTGGTACCACCTGCATTTGCTCAACCAAGAGCCTCTTTGTTGGGAGATAACGATCCCGAATCGGCTTTCTTATCGCATCATTGCTTTCCGAAAGCGGCCTGCATTTTTTTATGCGCAGGGTGGATAAATTCGAACTTGTTGCCGCCTCTCATCAACCGGCGACTCTCTGTCATCTGGTAGCCGAATTAAAGTCCCGCTTGGCCTATCTTATTAATGCTTATTATAAACATTTGGTGCAAAGGATTCATGAACCTTATGACAGGAGATCAGGAGTCCTTTTCACAACAGACCGGTGATAAAGCGCGCTGATCGATTTTTTTATTTTTCCCGTTCCCATTCGGTTCGAGTAGATACCCCTCTCCTTTGACGGTAATCAAATATTGAGGATTCTTAGGATCTTCCTCGATCGCCTTTCGCAGCCATTGTATATGGACATCTAAAGATCGCATGTCTTCCAAATAGTCTGTATCCCATAGTTCTCGGAATAATTCTTCCCGTTTTATGATCTCACCGGGACGATCCATAAACAAATTAAGAAGTTTGGACACTCGCGGAGTGACACCGACCACCCGATTATCAATATAAATGCAATTACGGGAGGTATCCAATGCCAGGTCGCCCGCGCATTTGAGTGTGCTTTTTTTCGCGGGAGCAAAAAGCATAATCCGATTCAAAAGTTTTTGAACAGTAAACGGTAAACAAAGAACAAGATCGGCTTTGTCGGAAATCTTCTTTTGTTTAAGCATTTCATCAATGATAAGAATGATCGGCAGGTCCGGATTGCGCTTCTTGATACGGTAGACGATCCGATTGCTTGCTGTTCGCATTGAAGCCGCATCGATCAGGACGATCATCGGATCGGACTCTTGAATTTTCTCAATGGCACTATTACCGGTGGAAGCAATTTCCACATTATATCCCCGTTTCTTTAAACTTAAAAAGAAAGAGGGGTGATCGGTCTGCTTACCTTCTATGAGAATAATCTTATCCTGAAGCTGATCCAACGGCGACTCCACTGAAATAATTTACTGCCCAAAACGAGCGATGGGAATGCCAGTGATTTTATTGTACATAATATTCTTAAAAAAGTGTGAAATATTTGCGTAAACAACTTTCATAAATATCATATGACTTTAATACTATCAGGCATTCTGACTGACGATTATATCCAAGGATTCCGGGAATCTTTCAAAAGATTAATATTTCTATGCAGTGAAGCTGCTTTATAATAATCATATAGATTATTTCGGATTCGAAAGCTTATAATAGAAAAACTTTCAAAATGAAGTCTGAGGATGGATGATTGAATGTCTGAATTGTTTGAAGTAACCGTCGATAGTATTCGAGTCAGTTTAACCACACAACAACGGGTATTGATTTTGCATGAACCGAAAAATGAACTGTATCTTCCGATCTGGATCGGTTCGTTTGAGGCGGAATCGATTGTAATCGCGCTGCAGGGGATTGAAGTCAGTCGCCCTCAGCCGCATGATCTACTGAAAAATGTTATTGCAGCGTTGGACGGGAAACTCAGAAACGTTGTTCTTTCGAAGATTCAGGACGATACTTTTTATTCATTTTTGGTTTTGGAATCCCAAGGAAACGAAATACTTGTAGACAGTCGCCCTTCCGATGCGATCTCTCTGGCGATTCGTTGTAAAGTGCCGATTTTTGTCGATAAAACCGTTTTACTTTCAGCCGGAATCCAACCCGAGAAAGATATTCGGGAATTAGATTCGGCAAAGAAAAATTTCGCCGCGGAGCCGGATCAAGAAGAGTTTATGGATGATGCGAAATTGAATATTTTCGATGACTTTTTGAAAAATATTGATCTTCCCGATTCCGGTGAAACCGGAAAGAACGACCGTTCGGGAAAACAGGATAACGAAAAGAAGGACACGGATTCAAATTCCGATGATCTTCTTTTCCCGATATAAGATATGGAAATAAACGGTCCTTATCCTACGGAGAATTTCACTCCGGAAGTTTCCGAATCCGATCTACGCTTACAACCGCACAGCCGCGAGGCGGAAGAAGCGGTGTTGGGAGCGATTCTGATTAATTCGGAAAAGTTTTATGATGTCGCTCAGATTATCTCCGCCAATGACTTTTATATTCACCGCTGTCGCTGGATTTGGGAAGCGTTTGCCGCTCTTCTGGAAAAAGGACAAGATATTGACGTCCAAACCGTTGCCAACGAATTGGAAAAGCACGGAAAATTAACAGAAGCGGGCGGGAAGCTTTATCTTTATTCCCTGGCAAGCAATACACCCTCTTCGATGCACGCCGAATCTTATGCCAAAATTATCGCGGAAAAAAGTGTGCGGCGTCAGGTTTTGACAGCGGCAAGCCAGATGCAACAATATGCCTATGACGAATCCAAAAGTTTGGACACCATTTTGGATAATTCCGAAAAAGCGATTTTTAATGTCAGCGAAAAAAGAACCCGAAACGAAGTTCAACCTATTCGTAGTGTGGTGGGAACCATATACGATGAAGTACGGCTCCTCGCGCGGCAAGATCAGGATATCGTCGGAGTCCCCACCGGATTCAAAGATTTAGATCGTCTTTTGGGAGGGATGCAAAAATCCGATTTAATCATCGTTGCCGGACGTCCCGGAATGGGTAAGACCGGTTTTCTGCTGTCCGTATTGAAAAATGCCGCATTAAATTATCATATGCACGTCGCCATGTTTTCATTGGAAATGTCCAACGAACAATTAGCCATTCGTTTGATCGCGCAACAAACAGGGATTAACAGTCAAAAGATTCGCAGCGGGAAATTGGCCGAAGATGAACTTCCGATGTTCATCGATGCATTGGATGTGTTGGGGACTACGACCGTTTTTCTGGATGATACGCCGGCAATTACGCCGCTGCAACTCCGATCCAAATGCAGAAGATTGGATTTGGAGCATCATTTGGATTTGGTCATTGTTGATTATCTGCAATTAATGAGTACCGATTCCCGAAATGAGAATCGGGTTCAGGAAGTTTCCTATATCTCTCGAAATCTTAAAATTTTGGCGAGGGAATTAAATGTACCGGTTTTGACAGCCGCCCAGCTTTCGAGAAGTGTCGAACAACGTTCGGAAAAAATCCCGATTTTGTCGGATCTGCGGGAATCCGGTTCATTGGAACAAGATGCCGATGTGGTGATGTTTCTTCATAACCCCAATACCGATGACAGCAAAACAGTCGGTTTAGACGGAGCGATGAAATTAGTTGTCGCTAAACATCGAAACGGACCGGTGGGAGATATCGACCTGGTCTTTGTTAAAAAGCTGGCCCGCTTTGAAGATGCAGCCCGCATTTCGGACAGCGGAGGAATTCGATGAGTTTTTCCGGTTTTAATACGGGAATCGAGGTTATCCCGACTCAATTCTTTGAGGAAATACTGCCTGAAATCGATTCGATGACCGAATTGAAGGTCAGTTTGTTTGCGATCCATCTTCTTAATCAATTCGAAGGCGACCAGCGCTATATACTCTATTCGGATTTTACCGATGCCGCTGAATTTATGGATGGATTAGCCGGAATCGAAGAGGATCGCGAAGATGCTTTGAAGGACGGTCTCGAAAAGGCGGTGTTACGCGGCACTTTGTTGAAAGTGGAATACGGCGGAGAATCTCTCTATTTTCTCAACAGTCCGAAGGGAAGGATGGCGGTGGAAAATTTAGAAAAAGGAAAATGGAAACCGGATGCTTTTCTGCATCTTTCGGGAACGTTGAATCTGTTTCGCCCGAACATTTTCCAGTTATATGAGGAAAACATCGGTCCGCTCACTCCATTAATGGCGGATCGTTTAAAAGACGCGGAACAAATGTATTCGGAAGAATGGATTACAGAAGCCATCGATATCGCTGTGGTGAACAATGCCCGGAGCTGGCGATATATCGAAACGATTTTGAAATCATGGAAGGAAAACGGACGAAATGGAATCTATTGATGACATTATTGAACGGGTAAAAAAAGACTTTAATGTCACCCCGAAGAATCCGAAAAGCTTGGATGATATGAATCGTGAAGCTTATTTGGGCGATCCGAATTGTCCGATTTGCCATGGGATCGGTTTCGTCGCCGGCGATTATCCGATTGATGATCCCCGGTTCGGGAAGATGGATGTTTGTTCTTGCCGAAAAGCCAAACTGGAAGAAGAGACCCGGAATCAATTAATCCGCGAGAGTAATCTTTCCGGTTATGCCGATATGAGTTTTGAAACTTTCAATGTCGAAGGACGCGGGCAGCTGCGGCCGGATGAGCGGTTGTGTTTAAAATTAGCATTCGATCATGCTCAAAAATTTGCGAAGGAAAGAAACGGTTGGCTGCTACTGACAGGTAATTACGGAACGGGGAAAACCCATTTGGCGGCTGCGATTTCCAATGCGGCGTTAGCCGATCATATTCCCAATATTTTTTTACCGGTTCCCGACCTGTTGGATTGGATTCGTGCCTCGTTCAGTGACAGCAGCGGTACTTATGCCGAACGTTTTGATCAAATTCGCAATATACCCTTGTTAATTTTAGATGATTTGGGTACTCAAAGCGCAACTCCTTGGGCTGAGGAAAAACTTTATCAGATTTTGAATTATCGCTACGTGAATCGGCTGCCGACGGTTATCACCACCAATTGCCGCTTGCAGGACTTAGACGGTCGGATTGCTTCGCGGTTGGAAGATCCGTCCTTGGTTACCCGGATTGTGATTCAAGCGCCCGATTATCGAAAACCGATGGCAAATACGGTGGAATCGGACGATTTGTCGGCACTTCATCGTTTATCCAACCGGACGTTTGAAAATTTTGATTCGCGAGTCGGAGAAAATCTGTCCGAAGAAGCCTCCGCTCAGTTGAACAACGCCTTCAATTTAGCATATAACTTTGCACAGCATCCCACCGGTTGGCTGGTGTTTTCCGGCCCGAACGGCGTCGGTAAGACCCATTTGGCGGCTGCGATCGGAAATTACCGGCAGCATCAGATGGATCATCCCCTGTTTGTGGCGGTGGCCGATTTGCTGGATCATCTGCGGGCGACGTTCAGTCCGGTCAGTACCATTTCCTATGACATCGCTTTCGAAAAAATTCGGAATGCGCCGCTTTTGATTTTGGATCATCTCGACACGGCAAATGCCTCCCCGTGGGCGAAAGAAAAGCTGTTCCAAATTTTAGACCATCGTTATTTAACACCGCTGCCCACCGTAATTACCACCGTTTTACCCATCCAAGATATTGACCCCAATATTCGCAGTCGTTTGGTTGACTTTCAGGTTTGTCAGGTTGCGCAAATGTTTCAGGTTCCCATGTACAGTCGTAATCCGCAAGTCTCCATTTTACCGGAACGGACAAGGAAGGGATATCCTTCACGACGCGGCAAATAATCATAAATAATCGAAGGATAAATTTGGTATAATTCAAAAGCCAGTGGAAAACAAGGAAATCGGTTCGAAACCGATGCTGACCCGCAACTGTAAGAAGATTATCTTCCAAGCCAGACCTTTGTTTTCGACAAAAATCGTTCCTCGGGGATTGGGAAGGCATACCGATTAAACCCCGTCAGGGGTTTTCTTTTTTGAATATCCTCATAACGAACTTCCCACTCTCCGGTTGGCCCCGGAATGGTTCGTTTTTATCGCCCGACCCCGGAACGAGAAAATCTATATAACGAGGTGAATCATGCGGAAAAAGACTTTATTCTATTATGCTGTTTTTCTTACGATGCTTTTTTCAATTGCTATGCCGGTTTCGGCTGTCCAAGATACCGGTGTCGCTGAAAAAATCACAGTGACGGATGACCTTGATCGGAAAATTACGCTTGAACTTCCCTTAGAATCCGTCGTTTCTTTGGCTCCGTCGGTAACTGAAATCGTATGCGCATTGGATTTGTGTGATGAACTGATCGGAGTCGATGTTGCTTCCAATTATCCGGATGAAGTGACGAAGAAAGCGATCGTCACAAATTATGATATGTCCATTAACAAAGAGCTCATTCTCTCACTTGATCCCGAATTGGTGATCATTTCGGAACTGACGGCGATTGATCAGGTAAAACAATTGGAAGATATGGGTTTGACCATCTATTATCTTAAAAATCCCAAGACCCTGGAAGACTTAGATTCTTATTTCATGAAAGTCGGAGAAGTAACCGGTCATGAAGAGCAGGCGGAAGAATTGATCACAGAGATGAAAAACAGGATTGCCGTCGTCGATGAAACGATAGCCAAGGCAACCACACATCCGCTCGTGTTTTATGAACTGGATGCGACCGACATTTCCAAACCCTGGACGGCGAGCAGCGGTACCTTCATCGATGAGCTGATTACGCGGGCCGGCGGAAAGAATATCGCAGCCGATCTCAAAGGGGAATGGGTTCAGATCAGTTTGGAAGCGTTGATTCGATCCAATCCGGAGATCATTATTCTGGGCGACAGCAACTACGGGATAACTCCGGAAAGCGTCATCGAACGACCGGGTTGGGATGTCCTATCCGCAGTGAAAAACAAAAAGATCTACCCCATTAATTCCGATATCGGATCACGCCCGAGTCCGCGTCTGGTCGATGCTCTGGAAATTTTAGCCGGATATATTCATCCGGAACTGTTCGAAATGAAATAAGCAGAGGCACCTGTTCTATGCGCAGATCGGCATCCCGGTTAGGCATTTTTTTGCTCATCGGAATATTCGTCATGAGTATTGTCGGCATTTGGGTCGGCAGTGTCCCGCTCGGCATTTCTCAGATATGGGACATATTGAAATATCGGATAACCGGAGGTGCTTTGCCTGCCGAACTTGTCGGGACGGACCGGATTTTATTTGTCTTACGAATTCCGCGAACGATTATGATGCTGTTAACCGGTGCCGCTCTGGCTTGCAGCGGCGCTTCCTACCAGGGGTTATTTCGGAATCCGCTGGCGGATCCCTATTTGATCGGTGTCTCAACCGGTGCCAGTTTGGGAGCTGTGATTGCTATGTCTGTACAGTGGCCTTATACGAAATGGGGGACCATGATGACGCCGATTTTAGCCTTTGTGGTATCTTTGCTGACGGTATGGGTCGTCTTTAAATTAGGCAAGGTCAGCGGAATAACCGGCAATACCGGATTGATTCTTTCCGGCGTGGCCGTAAATTCTTTTATTACCGCCGTTACTTCCGTTTGGATGTTGTTTTCTCACCGAGAATTGCGAACATCGTTTTCATGGATGCTGGGAGGAATGACCGTTAACGGTTGGGAACCGATTAAGATTGTGATTCCTTTTATTCTGATAGGAATAATCGGTCAGTTTTTATTGTCACATCGTTTAAATGTCCTTCAATTCGGTGAAGAACAAGCCGCAAATCTGGGTATCTCGGTTCATAAAACCCGAATCGGGATTGTTTTTTTCGCGACTCTGACTACGGCGGCCGCAATCTCTTTTTCGGGAGTAATCGGATTCGTCGGCTTAATCATTCCTCATGTCATCCGTATTTTGACGGGCGGAGATTATCGGAAATTGATTCCTTTATCGGCGTTGGGCGGTGCCTTTTTCCTGTTACTGGCCGATGTGATTGCACGGATAATTATTGCACCACAGGAATTACCGGTGGGGATTATTACCGCCATAGCCGGTGCGCCCTTTTTCCTTTGGCTGTTAAATCGGAATACCGGGAGGGAAATCGAACGATGATTTCTCTTTCCGATGTATCCGTTCATTACGGTGATCAACCGATCGTCCAAAATATTTCGTTCGATATTCGGCAAGGGAAGGTTATGGTATTAATCGGTCCGAACGGTTCGGGGAAAACGACGATTATTCGCGGTATTACCGGTAGCGTTAAACTTTCCGGCGGCCAAATCAATTATGACGGAAAAAACTCGGCTGATTTGAGTGAAACGGAACGTGCCAAATACCTGTCGGTTGTTCCGCAGAATTCCCTGCTGCCGGATGGATTTTCGGTTTACGAGACCGTAGCGATGGGAAGGACGCCGTATCTCGGTTTATTGGGGAAATTATCCGAAGAGGATCGACGGCGAGTGGATGAGGCGATTCGTGAAACCGCCATTTTTGACCTTCGGAAAAAAGATGTTCGATCTCTTTCCGGCGGAGAGCAACAACGGGTAATTTTAGCCAGAGCATTGGCACAGGATACGCCGGTGATGATTTTGGATGAACCGACCACACACCTGGACTTGAACCACACGATCGGGATTCTTTCATTGGTTCGAAATTTAAGCCGGGAAAAGGGAACCGCCGTGTTGATCGTTTTACATGACCTCAATTTGGCTGCCAGATTTGCGGATGAAATCATTATTTTGAAACAGGGAAATATCTTGGCAATGGGAACGCCGGAGGAAGTTTTAACCGAAAACAACCTGACCGCTGTCTATCATGTTCCGATGATTGTCTTCCGTCATGACGGTATTTCTACTCCGATTGTTCTGCCGAAATAGCGGTTAATTTCGTCAGAATTTCCGATATATTCCATTTAATCGATCTCCGATTCGGTTATACTTTTTTGCATGAATTACAAAGCTGTTTTTTTTGATTTAGATGAAACTCTTTATCCGATGGGGAATGAATCGATTAAAGTGATTACGGATCGGATGAATGAATATATTCGGCGTTCTTTAGCAATCCCCGACAGCGAAGTGAAGAATTTTCGCGAAAACTTGTATAAAACTTATGGAACGACCGCCAAAGGGTTGGTAAAAAACTACGAAGTAGATTTGTATGATTTTATGCATTATGTGCATAATGTCGATATTTCGCCGTATATTCAGCCGGCGCCCGAAGTTCGGATGCTGATTGAAAAAATTCAAATTCCGAAGTTTATTTTTACCAATTCCGATCGTTTTCAGGCGACTCGTGTATTGAAACTCTTAGATATTTATCAATGTTTTGACGGAATTATTGATTTCCTGGATGTTTATCCGTATTGTAAACCGGAACAGGAAGCCTTTGAGAAAGCGCTCACCATGACCGGAATCGACAGCGGCCGGGGATGTATCTTTCTGGATGATAATCCGACCAATATCAGCACGGCTCATCAATTGGGTTTTTACGCGATTCAAGTCGGATCGCGAGCAAGATCGGAAGAAGCCGATGCGTTTCTTTCGAGAATAGAGGATCTTCCTCAATTGGAAATCTATTCGGAAATAATAACATGACTACAAAAGGTTGGATCATTTTAATTGCCTTAATTGTCGTTGTTCTGGGGATTAACATATTGTTAATCGTCTACCGTGACAAGATCAAAGCTTATTTTGAGAAAAGACGGAAACCGACCTCCAAAAGCAATCAAGATGATTCTTTTTCAAGACTGACAAAGAAGGTTAAAGAAGTAAAAAAAGGTGATTTCCTGTTTCCGGAATCCGAACATTACAAGCGGTTGCGTCAGGAAATGGACAGATTAGAGAATCTGGAAAGGGATAAGGACCAAAAATGAATCAACGAATCATTCGAATCATTGCGATTGTCATTATTTTAATCAGTTGTTTTGTATCCGGTTTCAGCGCCGGATATATCATAAAAATGTTACCGGAAACCGTCGACAAAATCAATATCTCATCCGAATCGTCCTTGCTTCCGAAATTATTGTCGGTCACGGAGCAAGGTACGCGGATGAAACGCCAGCAAGATACGGATGAATTATTTAAGCCGTTTTGGGAAACTTGGGATTTGGTTCATCAGTATTATGTCGATCAACCGGTCGATGATAACAGCCTGATGGAGGGCGCGATCCGCGGAATGTTGGAATCTTTGGGTGATCCGCATACCCGCTATTCTGATCCCGAAAGCTATAAACAGGAATCGCAGTATATTGCCGGCGAAGAATATGAAGGAATCGGTGCATGGGTTGATGTGTCCGGTGATTATGTCGAAATCACATCGCCGATGAAAGGTAGTCCGGCGGAGAAAGCCGGATTAAAACCGCATGACTTGGTAATCGCCATCGACGGCGTTGATATGACCGGAGTGGATCCCAAAGACGCATTAAACAAGATCTTAGGTCCGAAAGGATCGACAGTCGTATTGACCATTAAACGGGACGATCAGGAACCCTTTGATGTATCGATTGTTCGAGATGCGGTCGTTACACCGATGGTGGCTTCGGAAATGCGGGATGACGGGTTAGCCTATATTCAGTTAACTCAATTCGGTGATTTGACTGTGGAAGAATTGCAACAGGCATTGGATGAGCTGCTGCCGCAGAATCCCAAGGGGTTGATTTTGGACCTGCGCAACAACGGCGGGGGATATGTAGATACCTGCGTATCGGTGGCTTCGAAATTCTTGCCCAAAGATTCGTTGGTGTTGATCGAAGAGGCCGGAGACGGATCCCGAACCGAATATCATACAAAGGACGATCCCGTTGTCGATCCAGATTTGCCGATCGTTGTTTTGGGAAACGAAGGGACGGCGTCCGCTTCGGAAATTTTAATCGGTGCTTTGCAGTATTATCATCGGGCGACATTTGTCGGAGTTCAGACGTTCGGGAAGGGATCTATGCAGATTCAACCCGAGCTTTCAAACGGCGGCGCGGTCAGTATCACGATCGCTCATTGGCTGACACCCGCCGGAAAGTTAATCCATAAGGTTGGTATCACTCCCGATGTTGTGGTGGAAATGAGCGATGCGGATGTGGAAGCCGGAAAGGACCCGCAACTGGATGCGGCTGTGCAAATCTTATTAACGGGAAAAATCCCGGAGGAGCCGTCCGTACCCCAGAAAAATACGGAAGAAAACGGTGAAATCGGTTTATAAAAACCGATTTTTGCAAAATCCAGGGTAATATAATGAATTTTGCACGAAAATTGTTTTTTTGATTGACAAGTATTAAATTATACGAGTATAATCAAACGTTGCGAATAATATTATCTGGAGATTGGGAAAAAATGGAAGAATCTGTATCACCTGAAGAAAAAAATGCAGTAAACGAGAAAATCGGAGAGGTACAGAGCGCAGTGGAAAACGTTGCAGATGATGTTGCCGTGGTAACGGCAGCGGATCAACCAGGAGATACTGTGACTGATATCGACTCGAAAGGAGAGTCCGCAGGCGCAAGTGGTCCGAAAATTAAGGATCATTTTAAAGGGAAGGTCACGAAACTGAGCCTGGCAGGCGCTTTGGTCGATATCGGATTAGATATTCCCGCTGCAATCCATATAACCCAGATTGCCCGTCCGGAAGGGGCGGAATTTACCAATAATATCCATGATTTACTGACCGTAGGGCAGGAAGTGGATGTTTGGGTAAAGAAAGTAAAAGACGGCCGGATTGAACTGACCATGATCAAACCGTATGATCTCGAGTGGCGTGAGATTAAAAAAGACATGGTAGTCAAGGGAACCGTTGTCCGGATGGAGAAATTCGGTGTTTTTGTAGAAATCGGTGCGGAGCGCCCGGGATTGATCCATATCAGTGAGCTTGCGCATAGTTATGTTCGCCAACCTTCGGATATTTTAAAGGTTGGGGACGAAGTGGAAGCCAAGGTTTTGGAAGTCAACCGACGAAAAAAGCAGATTAAACTCAGCATTAAAGCTTTGCAACCCGAACCGGAGATCGAAGAGGCGCCGGCGGAGAAAGCAGCCCGTCCGGTTAGCGCACGTGCGCAACAGTTAAAAGAAGCCAGGACCGTGAATGCCATTTCCGCTCCCTCGGAAGAGAAAGAAAAACCGCGGCGGCAGAAGAGAACATCTAAAAAACGGGCCGAATTAAACAGCGAAGGAATTACCATGAGCTTTACCGATGAGAATTCCAGCGGTGAAGCGGAACCGACCGCAATGGAAATCGCGATTCGAGAAGCGATGGAAAAAGCCAAAGCGCGAAACAAAAACGAAAGTAAAAAGAAATCCGGTGTTTCCAAAGAGCAGGATGAAATTCTGAACCGCACTCTGAATAACAAAGTCGCATAAAAAGGAATTCAACGAAATAGTAAGCTTGAGGCTGATGAACGATTGTCAGCCTCTTTTTTTCAGGAAATCTCCAACGATTGTTTTTATTGCTAAAGGAAATATCGAAATGATCGGATACAATCAGGGAATAAACCAATCGATTTACCGTTTTTCCTGTTACCTGTCATTTGGTTTTTGGTGATATTCAATGTCTTACGAACGAATTGTTATAAAAGTTGGGACCTCAACATTAACGGGTGGATCGAACCATTTGGATAAACCGCGCTTGGTTGATCTGGCGCGGCAGCTCAGTGTTATCGCAGGTCACGGAACTATGGTTACTCTGGTATCCTCCGGAGCGGTGGCAGCCGGCCGTGAATTGCTGAACTATCCTCATCTGTCGAAGCATATTCCCGGGAAACAGATTTTAGCCTCTGTCGGCCAACCCTATTTAATGTCCATTTATATGGATTTGTTTAAGATTTATAATCTGGCGGCGGCGCAGATTCTGTTAACACGGAATGATTTCATTCAACGGAAAAGTTATTTAAACGCCCGAAATACAATCGAAGGATTATTGGGGCAGCATGTGATTCCGATTATTAACGAGAACGATACGGTCTCGACGGATGAAATCCGCGTCGGCGATAACGATATGCTTTCCGCCTACGTTTCGGGACTGATCGGAGCCGATTTATTGGTTTTGTTGACCGATCAGGACGGACTTTTTGACATGAATCCGGAACTTCATGCGGAAGCAAAGCTCATCGATCTCGTGGACGGTGTCGAAATTCCCTCTTTTGTTTGGGAAGCTGCCGGCGGCAGTTTGACCGGTATGGGGACCGGCGGGATGCTGACGAAAGTTCGGGCGGCAGACGTTGCCCGCAGGATGGGAACTCCGGTTATGATCGCCAACGGAACGATTCCGGATGTACTGCTTCGAATTGCAGCGGGAGAACGATTCGGCACGGTATTTCGAGCAACCAACACGGTTCTCGAAAGCCGTAAACGATATTTGTTGACCGGATTCCGTTCGAATGAAGCCGCGATTATTTTAGATTCGGGCGCCACCCAGGCTATCAAACGCGGAAAAAGCTTGCTTCCGGCGGGAATTATCGGCGTCCAAGGTGAATTTGACCGAGGAGATACGGTACGGTTGGTCAATAACGACGGAGAGGAAATCGCCGTCGGATTGGTCAATTACTCGGCTTCCGAAATTCAAAAAATTTGCGGTGCAAAAGCAAGCGAAATCGAAACGATTCTGGGGTATACCTATGCTGACGAAGTCGTTCATCAGGATAATATGATCAAGGGGAAAACACGATGAAAACAATTCTTCAAATGGGTCAAGATGCAAGAAAAGCGAGCAAAATTCTTGCGA
>DCTP01000110.1:0-23253 GCA_002329625.1 Leptolinea sp. UBA1437 | reverse complement strand
TTTATCTCCGGCGATGGTTGATCGTTTGCTGTTGAATGAACAACGGATCAAAGGGATGGCAAAGGATCTTCGGAATGTTGTCGAGCTGCCGGACCCGGTGGGTGAAATCTTCGAGCGATATACCAATCCCGAAGGATTAAAAGTTCGGAAAGAACGGATTCCGATCGGTGTTATTGCCGTGATTTATGAATCGCGCCCCAATGTAACCGTCGACTCCGCCGGATTGATGATTAAATCGGGGAATGCGGCGATTCTGAGAGGCGGCAAAGAAACGATTCGAACCAATCAAGCGCTGATTTCTTCCATTCAAAATGCCTTGTCCTCCAACGGTTTGCCCGCCGATGCAATCCAATTCATCGACTCCCCCGATCGTTCTTTCCTGTTGGAATTGTTGCAATCGGATTCATATGTGGATATGGTTATTCCGCGCGGCGGATCCGGATTGCATGAATTTTGTCGAAACAACAGTCGAATTCCGGTGATTACAGGGGGCATCGGTATTTGTCACCTATTTGTGGACGAATCCGCAGATCTGCAGAAATCGTCGGAGGTTATCCGCAACGCAAAAGTTCAACGACCGACGGTTTGCAATGCGTTGGAAACTGTTTTGATTCATCGCTCAATTGCGGAAGAATTTATCCCGAAGTTGTGCGCCAAACTTGCGGCAGACGGCGTATCGTTTAAAGTCGACGGCAATGCTTATAACATTTTGCTTCTGAACGGTGACAAATCAATTCACTTTGAAAAAGCTGGTGAAAATGATTTTGATACGGAATGGTTATCGCTGATCTTAAGTGTGAAAGTGGTCGATGATGTCAAACAGGCAATCGATCATATATCATTACACGGCACCGGACATTCGGACGGAATTTTATCGGAAAATCAGGAAAATATCCGCCGCTTTACGACAGAAGTCAATTCGGCTTGTGTTTATGTCAATGCCAGCACACGGTTTACCGATGGAGCCGAATTGGGGTTGGGCGCCGAAATTGCAATTTCTACTCAGCCTTTGCACGCTCGCGGACCAATGGCGTTGCGTGAATTAACCACCTATAAATGGGTGATCGAAGGGGATTATCAGACCAGAAAGTAAGAGAAATACAATAATGATTTCGTACAAATTCGAATTGGAAAAACGCAAGGCTAAAGCACTCAACGATGACGGAAAACAAATCGGAAGTTGCACCATTTCCATCTGTCAGGATTATTGGGTAATCGATCATACATATGTCGATCCGGAATTCCGCGGGCAAAATATCGCTTCCGAATTGGTGAAATTGGTGGTTCAAAACGCCAGAGAAATGGGTATGAAAATATTACCGGTCTGTCCTTTCGCACAACGGGAATTCGAAAAAAAGTCCGAATATCAGGATGTGCTTTACCGAAGTGCCGTTGAAAAACCGAGTTCAAGTTGTCCGGTCAAGTAAAGAGCCGATCAAAATCAGATCCGTATCAAGGGAAGATTTTTTCCGAAAACGATAGAACCTTTTTATAAAATCAGCATAGCGTCGCCGAAAGAGAAAAATCGATATTTCATATCGATTGCCTGCTGATAAATAGATAATATTTTTTCACGGCTTGTAAATGCACTGATCATCATTATCAGCGTTGATTTCGGCAGATGAAAATTCGTAATCATCGCATCCACAGCCCGAAATTCATACCCTGGCAAAATATAGATACCGGTATCTCCGCTGATCGGAATGACACAGTCCGGCGATCCTGCTTTCAGTGCGGCTTGTGCCGCGCTTTCCAGAGTCCGGGCACTGGTCGTCCCGACCGCAACTATGCGATGACCGTTCGCTCGGGCTTCCGTGATTTTTTTTGCGGTATCGGCTGACAGCTCACACCATTCCTTATGAATCCGGTGGGTTTGCGGATCTGCTTCGCTGACGGGCTGGAAAGTGTCTAAACCGACATGCAGCGTGACATCCGCAAAATGAATTTGACGAGCTTCCAATTTTTGCATCAGCTCTTCCGTAAAATGTAACCCGGCAGTCGGAGCGGCAGCCGAGCCAGCCAGATCTTGTCGGGAATATACCGTTTGATATCTCTCCGGATCCTTCAGACGCTTATGAATATAGGGTGGCAATGGCATCTGTCCGTTTTTTTGCATAAAATCCTCGAAAGGACCGGTAAAACGTATCAAACGGCGGGAATTATCCAGATCTTGAACGATTTCGGCGCTCAGTCCTTCTTCCAAATCAAGAATCGTTCCCTCATGAAGTCTTTTCCCGCCTACCAAAGCTTCCCATGTGTCGGGTTCGATCCGTCTCAAGAGCAATATTTCAGCTTTTCCGCCGGTTTCATGTTTCTTGGCATAGATTCTGGCGGGCAAAACCCGGGTTTGATTCCGGATCAATAAATCTCCCGCCTCGAGGAAATTTCCGATATCATAAAAATGGCAATGAGTGATTTCATCTGTTTTTCGGTCATAAACCAAAAGACGGGAAGAATCACGCGGTTCCAAAGGTGTTTGCGCAATTAATTCAGGAGGAAGATAGTAATCAAAATCCGATGTCTGCATATATTTTGTTTTATTGTTTCTGTGAGGGTATAACGGAAAAAGTAAATCGATCGATTAAGATTCTCGCTATTAAATTCCGTATGTTATTCAAATAAAGATCCTTGTTTGGGGGCGTTCTGATCATTATAAGGGATCCCCAAATGTTCATACGCTTTTCGCGTGGCATTCCTGCCTTGGGGTGTCCGATCGATGAACCCCAATTGCAAGAGATAAGGTTCGACTACTTCCATCACCGTGTCTGTTTCTTCGCTGATTGAGGCAGCGATCGTACTAAGGCCGACCGGTCCGCCGTTGTATTTTTCAATAATTGTCAACAGCACACGCCGGTCCACGTCATCCAGACCGGCGATGTCAATATTCATCAGTTCCAAAGCGTCCCGGGAAACTTGCTCGTTGATAGTGCCGTCGGCGCGCACTTGCGCATAGTCTCGGACTCGTCGCAAGAGACGCAAGCCGATTCTGGGTGTTCCGCGCGAACGGACGGCAATCTCTTTGATGCCACCGTCGTCAACGGTCACATTCATCTTAACAGCTGCATTCTCGATGATCTTTTCCATCGCCGGCTGATCATAATAATCCAAGCGATAAACGGCGCCGAAACGAGCCCGCAGCGGCGAACTGACCAGCGAAAGACGGGTGGTGGCACCGATAACGGTAAAACGCGGAAGTTTTAAACGAATTGAACGGGCGGAAGGTCCTTTGCCGACCATGATATCCAAAACCGAATCTTCCATTGCTGGATAAAGAATTTCTTCGATAGCGCGATTTAAGCGATGAATTTCATCGATGAATAAAATATCCCCTTCATGAAGATTGGAAAGAATAGCAGCCAAATCCCCGGCTCGTTCGATTGCCGGACCGGCGGTAACTTTAATACTGACACCCATTTCATTGGCCAATACGTGTGCCAATGTGGTCTTTCCCAAACCCGGCGGGCCATAAAACAAAACATGATCCAAAGGCTCATTCCGCTGCTTGGCGGCGGTCAATAATATGGAAAGATTTTCCCGAATTTGATCCTGCCCGATAATTTCATTTAAGCGCTTCGGACGCAACGCCAAATCTACTCGGTCATCGGATGAGATGATGCCCGGATTAATCAACCGATCTTTATCCATGATTATAATTATATCAGCGGAAGCCATCCAGAAATGGCGTTTCGCGACGGAAAGATACTTTTTATCCATTCGGACCTTGCCAGTGTTTTCAGGGTCAATCAATCGGAAAGGAACAATACTTATGTATGGTTACAATTTTGCGAAGCATCCGGTATTAGATCAAAAAATGATCTGCCTTTGGTCAGAGAATGATCATGTGCGGAAGACGGAAGCCAAGTTATTACCGGAATTCGGATCCAATTTGTGCAGTTATTCAGTGGACGGAATTGAGTTTCTGCATCAAGCTCCGATGCCGGTGATCGGGTCAAAATTTTTCGGCACACCCGTTTTATATCCGTTTCCGAACCGCATTCGGAATTGCCGGTTCACTTTTGACGGAACGGAATATGTGTTGCCCGATAACGACGGCGGTCGTTCTCTGCATGGACTTGTTTATGATACGCCGTTTCAATTTGAGACACCGGTCGTCACGGACGATGATATCTCTGTGAAAACCAAATTGGAAATTCTACCTGGACATCCGATCTATAAACTTTTTCCGATTGCAAACAGTCTGGAACTTAACTATATTTTGGGCGCAGACGGATTGACGATTCAGGTGAAAGTATCCAACTTGGATCAAGAAAAAAGATTTCCTTTTGGTTTCGGAATTCACCCTTATTTTAATGTGCTCGGTTTGAAGAGTCAGGTAAAGTTATATGTTCCGGCGAAGAAATGGATGGAAGCGGTCAATTTGATTCCCACGGGCAGATTGATCGACTTGGATAAGAGTCCGGCTGATTTAAGCAAGCCTACAAAGCTCAGCGGATTGAATTTGGATGAGGTATGGTACGGAATGGAACCGAAGAAACCTCAGGCAATCATTTATGAAGCGCTCGGCAAGAAGATGGTTTTATATGCGTCGGATATTTTCACCCACAGCGTCACTTATACGCCGCCGTTCGAATCATTTCTGTGTGTCGAAAATCAGACCAATTCAACCGATTGTCATAATCTTTATGCGAAAGGCTTCGAAGAGGAAGCGCATTTATTAATTCTTAAGCCCTGTGAAAGTATCAGCGGAACGATCCGGTTTTGTCTGGAAGATATCTGAAATCCGATTGTTCGGTAAATTTTGCTGATCGATATTTACCGGAAGAGTTGTTCGGGAAAGTGAAAATCAATGGAAGATTTATTTGTTACAATTAGAAAAATCGGCAGGATTGAAAAATATTGAGAAATCCGCTGATTAAGAGGTAAATATGGGGAAAAAGAAACAAATGAATTCAATCGGTTCGGGATTGAATTTTGGGGTAGACCCGGAAGCACTTGATTTTTCACAGGATACCTGGTCGTGGAAAGGTGATATTCCCAATCATCCGATTCAATCCGATGGCTTTTCCTATGATATTGTCGATGAGAACGAAATTGATCGCAATGCGATTTCTCTCGGCATCATCGGAATGATCATTATCGTTTATAACGCAAAGAGCGCAAAAATTAAAGAAGAGGATGTCCTTCCGGCTTTTCGTGAGGTTATCGGTACCCGCAACTGGAATACGATTTCCGAAAAAGAAGCCAATCAGATGGCTAAAACCGCTATTTCGAAATTAGTGGACGAAGAAACGAGCGGAGACGTATTTGATTTGGCATCTTATGCACCGCTTGAAATCAAACGGGTATTACTGCGGAAGCTTTTTGTGATCGCGCGTTATCGATTGGATCCGGAATATCGGACTGAAGCCGAACGTCGAATCACGGAGGATATCGTTCCGTCCATCTTTGCCGACCCGCAAATTGAATTGGCGCTATTAACCGGATTGATTGTCAAACCGAAGCCCAAACAGGAAGACAAATATACGCGGCAGGAAGAAAAAGCCGAAGAGAGCGAATCCGGTCCTTCCGAAGAAATATCCGAAACCAAAGGTGAAGAAGAACCGATCATTCCGGATCGGGATGCGGAGGAAGCGTTACAGGAACGGCTAAAAACACTGTCCAAAGATCAGCCTGTTAAGAAAGCCAAAAAAGAAAAACCGGCAACGGAAAAACCGGAAGAAGAATACATTCCGTTTTCGGATATGGAGAAAGAATTGGCCGGATCATCTTCACCTGCTGCGGAACCGTTTAACGATGGCTTCGATGAATTCAATAAACCGCCGATTGCTCCCGCCGAAAAGATTCCCGCAGTTAAAACCGGCAGTCAAACCCAACAACCGAAACCTTCACAGGTTCCACCGCCCCCCATGCCCAACATTCCTCGTCCTCCGATCCCACCGATGCCCGGAACTTCTCAATATCCGCAGACGCGACCGGAATCGAGCGGTTATCCTTCCTATCCGCAACCGGGGGAAAGTCGTTCCGGATATCCGGCTCAATCCGGTCCGGGAACTTTTCCTTATCCTCCGCAGCCTCAACAGCCGCCGATACGCGGTGCTTATCCTCCGCCCCCTTATCACGCGCCGTATCCGCAGGGAAATGAAATACCGCCGCAACAGCCGCCTTATACGGAGCCGCCGGCGATTGAGCATACCCAACCCCGAAAACCGAAATCCATATAAAAGTTAATCGAAATCAACCGCCCCGAATTTTTTCGGGGCGGTTGTCTATCCGTATTTTGCATGTCCGTCTTTTGTCGAAAGTATCCAATCAACAGATTCTCGGCAGCATTTCACCCGGCAGAGATTCAAGAATTCGGCCGGTACCGAAAGCGGTTCGAAGCGTTACTGACGATCGATCGCTATGAATCACACGTCCGATTACGGTGGCATTTTCTCCGTAGCGAGAGGCGCGGATGGCCGTAAGGGCATCCCGCGCTTCGACTTCGGGAACAAAAATAACCATTTTTCCTTCATTGGCAACGTACAGAGGATCAAATCCTAATAAATCGCAGATCGATCTTACTTCGGGGCGTATCGGAACAGCCGTCTCATCGATTTCAACCGATACATGGCTTTGAAAAGCAATTTCATTCAACGTCGTACTTAACCCTCCGCGGGTCGGATCCCGTAAAACATGAGTATGCGGAGCGGCTCGGCGCAAAGAATTCACGATCTCATTCAAAGGGGCGACGTCGGAACGGATATCGGATTCAAAACCCATTTCACCGCGAGCGCACAGCACCGCCATCCCGTGGTCACCGACGGTTCCGCTCAGAATAATGGTATCTCCCGTTTGCGCTTTTTCGCCTCCCGGTTGGAAATCATCAATGATCCAACCGACACCGCTGGTGTTGATAAAAATTCCGTCTCCTTTGCCGTGTTCGACGACTTTGGTATCACCGGCGACGATTTGAATTCCGGCTTCTTCCGAACGTTCTCGCATCGATGCCAATATTTTTTCAAGGTCCGAAAGGGAGAAGCCTTCTTCCAGAATAAATCCCGCGGTTAACCACTGCGGGACCGCACCCGAGGTCAGCAAATCATTAACGGTTCCGCAGACGGACAGTGCTCCGATATCTCCGCCGGGGAAAAAAAGCGGAGAAACAATATGAGAATCGGTTGTCACGGCGATCCTTTTTGTCTGTCTGGGGATCGGCAGATTCGCGGCGTCATTCCCCTGCGCCAATCCGTCGCTTTCCAAATATTTCCGGAATGTCTTTTCGATCAGATCGGCGGTCATTTTTCCGCCGCTGCCATGCCCGGACACGATCCGGTCATATGCTTGAATGGGGGCGGGGCAAGTAAAACCTTCCGAAATGTTAAGCTCGGTCATGATTTCTCCGGTAACGATAATAAGCGGAACAGGTCCCCTCGCCGGAGACCATCGCGGCTCCCAAAGGGTGTTCCGGCGTGCAAGAAGCGGCAAACGCGGGACATTCCGGTGGGGTTTTTAAACCCCGCAGAATGGCTCCGGCGATGCAGACGTCGGATTCATGGGTTTCCGTTGCCGTAACCCCGAATTTCTTTTCGGCGTCATAAGCGGAATACTTGTCTTTTAATTTCCAACCGCTGTCGGGGATTATTCCGATTCCGCGCCAATCCCGATCGCAGGGTTCGAATAATTCATGAATAATCGCCAATGCCCCGGCGGTACCTGCCGCGGGAACGCCGCGACTGTATGCATTGCTCACACTCCAATAACCCGCTTCCAGATCCCGAACCACCGTTTCGATTCCGGCCAACAGATCGATCGGTTCGAATCCGGTGACGCAGATGGGAACATGATATTTTTCGCTGATCGGAACGTATTCGGATGTGCCCATCACCGCACAGACATGACCTGCCGCCAGAAATCCTTGGACCCGATTCTGCGGTGAGGAAAGGATCATTTCCAGTGCGGGGGGAACGCAAACTTGTGAAACCAAGACGGAATAATTCCGAATTCCTGTTCGGTATGCCTGTAAAATGCTGATACCGTTTGCGGGTGCTGTCGTCTCAAATCCGATGCCGAAAAAAACGACTTCCTTATCCGGGTTTTCGCGGGCGATTTTAAGCGCATCCAATGCGGCGTAAACGACTCGGATATCACATCCCTGTGCTCTGGCGGCAAACAAATTCCCTGCGGAACCCGGAACCCGCAGCATATCCCCGTAGGTGGCCAGAATCACATCGGGAAGTTTGGCTAACGCGATCGCTTCATCCACCAAAGCCAGTGACGTAACACAGACCGGGCAGCCCGGGCCATGGATAAATTCGATTTGGGAAGCGAGCAATTGATCGATACCGGATTGCATTAAAGCGTGGGTTTGCCCGCCGCACATTTCCATGATCACCCAAGGTCGGGTAATCTCACTTTTCAGTCGTTTCAGAATCCGATCGGCTCTTTCCGGATTCCGAAAAGCGGTAAGGTCAACAGCTGAGTCCATCGATTTCATCCAGTGCTCGAATGGTTTCGAGTGCTTCCTGCTCATCCATTCGGCTGATGGCAAAGCCGGCATGAACGATCACATATTCACCTTCTTTGGCATCCGGCACACCGACCAGACAGGTCTCACGTCGGACACCGTTAAAATCGACTTTGCCCATTCTGAGCCCGTCTTCATCATAAATATTGATAATTTTTCCCGGAATTCCGAGACACATAATTATTTCTCCCCGAGGATCGCTTTGGCGATCATTACCTGTCCGAACGCGATACAGCCGTCATTGAGCGGTACCTGATGCGGTATTAATAATTCAAATCCTTCTGCGGTCAGCCCATTTCGAACTCCTTCAAGAAGAATCCGATTTTGCCAGACACCGCCGGAGACCGCAACCGGCGGATTACCGCCGATCTTCTTTCTGATTTTAATGCAGATTTCAACCGTTAAATCGATTAGTCCGCGATGAAATTTTGCGGAAATCACTTCTTGGCTGATTCCGTGCCTGAAATCCCATAAAACGGATTCGATGAGCGGTTTGAGTTCGATTTCATCCCCTTCTGTCGGGAACTCATATCCGGAATCCGGCAGCAAGGATGCGATCGATTCAAGTTCGATCGCGGCCTGTCCTTCGTAATTAATTTTCTGGCATACGCCGATTAAAGCGGAAACGGCGTCAAACAGCCTGCCCATGGCGGAAGTTTCCACACAATTGATACATTGCCGTATTTGGTGATCGATCACGCCGAGGGCATTTGCTGATTCTTCTTTTAGAGCTTTGACCGGTGGAAGATCATCCGTCCATGAAATTTCCAATCGGCGCAGCAGCGCCAATGCCTGACGTGCCGGATGACGCACGGCCGCATCCCCGCCCGGTAACAGAAAAGATTGCAGGTGAAACAGGCGCTCGAAGCCGCTGGCGTTACAATGCAACACTTCTCCGCCCCAAATCGTCGCATCGGTCCCATATCCGGTTCCGTCGAAAGCCAAGCCGATCACCGGTTCAGCGGAGAAACGCCCGTATTCACCCAAAACCGAGGCTATATGCGCATAGTGATGTTGAATGCGAAAAAGCGGAATCCGTTCGCTTTCAGCATAGCGCTCAGCAAAACGAGCGGTAAAGTAATTCGGGTGTAAATCGCAGGCGATTGCCTCCGGACGGATTCGGAAAAGATGCCGGAAATGATTCAGGTTTTGTTCAAACGAAGCCGATGTTTCGACATTTTCCATATCGCCGATATGCTGACTGAGGAAGGCGTAACGATCACGGGTGAGACAAAAAGTATTTTTCAGGTCTCCGCCCACCCCCAAGATTTGCGGGAAAGCCTCGGCCAGTCGGATCGGATCCGGAGCATAGCCGCGTGCGCGCCGATTCAGAATCGGGCGATCTTCCTCTGGTAAAAATCGAATGACGGAATCATCGATTCGGGTGATAATCGGCCGATTGTGAGTCAAAATGCAATCACTTAAAGCGAACAGCTTGCGGATATCCTCATCCGTTTCATCGCAGATGATCGGTTCTTCGGAGATATTTGCACTGGTCATGATCAGAAGTTCCGTATCCGGAGCTATCGCATCAAAGAACAACACATGCAAAGGAGTGTAAGGCAGCATGAATCCCAATGTCGACTGTTTAGGCGCGACTTCGGACGGAATCGGAGAATCGGGTAACCGATCCAAAAGAACAATTGGGGCGCGTTCACTCCGCAGAGCGGCTTGTTCGGCATCGCCGCAAACAGCGTATTTCCGGATCACGGAAAGATTGGACGCCATTAATGCGAACGGCTTGTCACTGCGCAGCTTCCGTTTGCGCAGCTCGTGAATCGCAGTTCGGTTCAAAGCATCGCATGCCAAGTGATATCCCCCCAAACCTTTAATCGCGACGATCTTACCGGCTCGGATCGCTGCGGCTGCGGCTTGCAAAGCTCTTTCCCCCCGAACAGTGGGTTCGCTGTGCTGCCTGAATTCCAATTCCGGTCCGCAGACCGGACAACCGGTCGGCTGAGCATGGTAACGACGGTTTGACGGGTCCTCATATTCGCTTTGGCAGTCCGGACACATCTGAAAGCCGCTCATGGCGGTATTTATTCGATCATAAGGCAAGTCTTTGATGATGGTAAAGCGCGGCCCGCAATTAATGCAGTTATTAAAAGCATAGTGATAACGTTTATTCGCCGGATCCAGGATCTCTCTCCGGCAATCGTCGCAAATGGCAATATCCGGCGGAATAGGCAGATATTCCCCATCTTTCCGAGCGCTTTCAATGATTTTAAAGGTCTTTTTTTCTTCGAAAGGAATCTCGCAAATTGTGATCCGGTCCACTTTAGATAGTGCCGGCGGAGAAGTGCGCAGAATGGTTTCGAATTCGATCTGCTGTCCGTCGGTGCCGTACAGGTTGATTTCCACCCCTTCGGTGGTGTTCCGAACGTCGCCGGTTAGACCGAATTTTGTAGCCAATTTATAAACGTAAGGGCGAAACCCGACGCCTTGAACGATACCGCTCACCTGATAATGGCGGCCTTCCCAATGAAGACTTTCCGACGATTTCATAGAATATGTGTCTTTGAAGTTGATGAGAAATTACTTTTCGGCAGCCGCTTTTGTTTTCTTTGAGAGCCACTCCGTCCAAGCCGGGAATCCATCCCCCGTTTTCGCCGAAGTCGGAAAAGTAACCAGTCCCGGATTGAGAATCTCGACGCCGCTCTTAAAATGATCGATATCGTAATCGACATAAGGGATTAAATCCGTCTTGGTGATGAGTAAAACATCCAAATTGCGATAGATATTTGGATATTTCCACGGCTTATCATCCCCTTCCGCCACACTGGCTACCAGAGCATTGGCATGAGAGCCGAGGTCCCATTCAGCCGGACAAATCAAATTCCCAATATTCTCAATAATGACCAAATCAAGATCATCCAAAGGAAGCTGTTCCATCCCTTTTCGCACCATCATGGCGTCCATATGACATTCACCGGCGGTGGTAACCTGAACAGCCGGTGCACCGGCCATCACCACCTGATCGGAATCGATGGTAACGGAGGCTGTATCTCCTTCGATTACGCCGATCCGGATTTTATCCTTTAATAATTCGATTGTTTTCACAATCAAGGCTGTCTTGCCCGCTCCCGGTGCAGCCATAATATTGATACAAAAAATGTTATGATCGGAGAAAATTTTTCGATTTTCTTCCGCCACAAAATCGTTCGCTTCGAGGATATTTTCAATAATGGGAACTTTAATCGAAGTCATTTTTCCTTCTCGTTTCTGACAATTTCAATACTTTCCACCAATAATTCGTCGCCGGAGATAAATGTAACATGATCGCTGCCGCACTGTGGGCAGGCTGTCATTTCTCGAGTGATTTCAAATTGACTGCCGCAATCATCGCATTCGAAAATTGCCGGACGACGATCAAAACGGAGGACGGCGTCGGCATAGATTGTTCCTTCCGTGATGATCTTCCAATAATAACCGACACAATCCGGAACAATGTTTGCGAAATCTCCCACGACCAGATTAATCGCGCTGACACTGTCGGCATGGTTTCGTTCAGCGTGATCCATCACAATATGAAGGATATTTTGGGTCGCTGACAGCTCATGCATGAATAAAATTATACTGCAATCAAGAGTACAATTAGACCGATCAAAATCAAATGCAGAGGATTCCGAGGAATGAGTCACAGTAAAAAGCTATCTCGGACAAACAAGGAGGAAAATGATGAGGGAAATTGTTCAAAAAGTAAAGGGGACGCGNNTCGAATTGTCTCCGAACGATTCGGCTATCAGGAATATGAAGGCCCCATGCTGGAAAAATTGGAGCTGTATGCGGCAAAATCCGGGGAAGAGTTGGTGAAAGAACAAGCCTATGTTTTCAATGATCGCGGCGGCGGTGAAATTGCGCTCCGTCCCGAATTAACCCCGACTCTGGCGCGGATGGTCGCACAAAAACAGAAAGAATTGGTTTATCCGCTGCGCTGGTGGTCGTTCGGTCCATTCTGGCGCTATGAACAGCCTCAGAAGGGCCGGACCCGTGAATTCTTCCAATGGAATATTGATTTGATCGGAGCGGCGGGGTATGAGGCGGATGCCGAATTATTGGCTATTTGCGCCGCTTTTTTCGAACAATTGGGACTGACATCCGAACAGGTTCAAATTAACGTAAACAACCGCCGTCTGATGGATGCCCAATTGGAAAAAATCGGAATCGATCAGGATCTGAAACCGGCTGTTTATAAATTAATTGATCGCTGTGACAAATTGAGACCGGATGCCTGGCGGGAATATGCATTGGAATGTGGTGTCTCGCCGGTTCAGCTGAGCGCGCTGACCGCTCTCCTTGAAAATCGCGATCTATGGAAAGAATCCGAGGAACTTTCGACGATTTTTAAGCTGATCCAAGCGATGGGATATGAGGATTATATCAATTATGATCCCCATGTTATCCGCGGATTGCTGTACTATACGGGAACGGTCTTTGAAGCCAGAGATAAAGCACCAGAAGGACGGGCTCTATCTGGCGGTGGCCGATATGAAAATTTAGTGGCGGATGTCGGCGGCGATCCGCTCTCCGGTGTCGGCTTTGCGATGGGCGATGTGATGATTTCGGTCGTTCTTGAAAAATACGGGAAATATCCGGAATTATCCACACAACCGGCTCGCATCGTGGTTACCTGTTTTAATGGAAAAACGCTTCCGGAAGCTTACGGGTTGGCTGAAGAAATTCGCAGAAGCGGGATCAATGTGATCACGTATCCGGAAGCTGCTAAATTGGATAAACAATTGAAATTCGCCAACCGGATCGGTGCCCGGTTTGCTTTAATTGCCGGACCGGATGAAATCTCTGCGGGAAAAGTCACTGTCAAAGATTTGACCAATCGCACACAGGAAACGATCGCTAAGAAAGATTTGATCGAATTTTTGAAACAATCAGGGTTTTGATTCGCAAATGATGTTGAAACGTGGTATACTTTTTTGGCTGAAAAGAATGATTGACAGTAAGCCCTCGTGGCTCAATGGATAGAGCGGTTGACTTCGAATCAAATGGTTGGGGGTTCGAGTCCCTCCGGGGGCGCCTAATAATTCGATTCACCTCTTAACAGATTACACCCCTTTTTATAATCCTTAAAAGGTTAAAGGGGTGTAATTTATTAGTGGGAAAAGGGTTTGATCCTTCTGAAAAAGCTACTCGAACGAAGAAAAAAAGACGGTTTTGAAGAACCGAGAGTAAAATAGAACCGAAATGACGAATTCTGATGCGACAACCTCCATAGAACGATTGAACCAAAAACGGTCAAAAGAAAAAGAAACTCTACAGACTATGGTCCGTATCTATTGTCACGGAAACCACCATACGAAGAAAGATCTTTGTCCGGAATGCAGCGAATTGATGGAATATGCCTTTCAACGAATCGATCAATGCCCGCATATGGAGACAAAAACTTTTTGCAGTCAATGTGAAACGCATTGTTATCGAAAAGATATGCGGGAGAAAATTCGGAAAGTCATGCGGTATGCCGGTCCGCGGATGCTTTTTCATGATCCAATAATGGCATTAAACCACGCATGGGTGACAATTCGAGCGAAGAAAAAGAATTCCAAAACGAAGATTTGACTTTTCCTTCACACACCGAAGACAACCAGATACCCACTGATTGCAATGATTATACTGGCGAGCGTCCCAATCAGGTAATCTTCGGCAAAAGCGCCGTTCTTG
The DNA here is from genome assembly GCA_002329625.1 of Leptolinea sp. UBA1437. Lineage (GTDB taxonomy): Bacteria > Chloroflexota > Anaerolineae > Anaerolineales > Anaerolineaceae > Flexilinea. Next base: position 9,113 of record DCTP01000110.1, on the reverse strand, counting down.
GTTATTTTGTCATAACGCGCGATGGATTTGGCTGTCATGATCAACCCGATGGATGCGTATTGTCCCAGGGATAAGAAAATAACCATTAAAAATCGTTCTAGAAAACCGATCATCTCACCGGCTCCGTATACATTATTGCTTTGAAACGAGTCTTCCGTTATGGTGCGGGTTTCCTTCTTCTCCGAATTGGAGTCGTGGACGCTTTGCTGCGGAAGCTGCGGGGGTTGAAACCGTATTGACAGATTGACGATTGCCAAACTAGCCGGTCTAAAAATGAGCAGCAACAAATCGAGCCATCGCATTACCGTGAGAATTGACAGATTAAGAGCTGCAGCTTGGCTCGCTATCCAAGGTGCGGGCTGCAGCAGAAGATCCCGGCGATAAAAAAAGAGTGAAATCCAGATGATCGATAACAGATGCAAGGCTCGATATCCGAAGAACAAAATGAAATCCTTGTTTTTCCATCGGCTGGAAATTTTTTCCGCCAAGAAATGGTTCAGAATATAAGCGATTCCTGCGATGAGGAAATGAACAAGACATAATGCGCCGAAATAGAATATTAATTGCGAAGACGGCAAGGCAAGGAAATACAAAACAATAAACGAGATACAGTAAATTAAAGAATGCTTCAACAGGGAACGCAAATTTGTCAGACCTGAATGCGGCATTTTTTCGGACTGAAGATAATAATCGCCGATAAGGTGAGCGGAAAAAGCCGTCAGGATCAATTGGGTGAACATTTTTCCTCCCACAAATGAATCAGATACTTTGAGATCAGCTCCCGTGAATGTTTATAGTCAAAATAATGTGCCGATTTCAAACGATAGTGCATACTGGATTCGGTAATCCCGATTTTTTGGGCTGCTTCTTTTTGCAGAGAATCGGAATAAAGCATTAATTGAACTGCCTCAAATTGCTTTTTGGTCCAAGCAGATTCCAATAAAGATGTCAGCCCTAAATTCGCATTGATCAGATCAATCTCAAGATTGTCCGTACCCAAAGAAATCTTAATATCCTGCGAAAGACTTTCCCACCCTTTTTCTTTCTTGCGAATATCGTCGATCATCTCTCTTGCGGCATAATAGGCGGGGCCATCAGCGCTGATCGCCTTCGATCGATCGATTTCTGTGGTAATTTTACCGATGCCAACTCCGATACGGATTTTTACTGGGCGCATTGAAAATCGGATATTGTCGATAATTCGGAAAATATGATCGGGTTTGTTTAGAACACCCTGAAATTCATCACCCAATGTGATGATAAATTCGGCGGCTATATCGTCCGAATAGTTTTTGTTTGTTTCAGAGAGGATCGCATTCAATTTTTTTTGAATTTCATTCCTGTTGGAATACTTTCGCGATTTGATAATGTCTCCGATCAAAACGCAGTAATTTTTTTCTTCCATCGAATTTTTCCCTCCGAAAAGGCTTGAACAAAAAATGCCGTCCGTATCCTCGAAAGGGATACCAGTCATTCTTCTCTAAAATCAGAGTATAACATACTATTTTTGAAAACTTATAGGAAAAAATCTACTTTTTATAAATTGTAGGATTTACTGCTATTTTATAAACTTGAAGAATTAACTGCAAGTTTATAGCCGGAGCGAATCATTTAAACAGTCCGGAATTGATCGGTTTGCGAATCTATCTTTAAATTCGATTTGCTTGTTTCAACCATTCAACCGTATCGGCGACGGTTCTCTCCATCGGTCTGGTTGTATAGCCGAGCTCACGGGTGGCTTTTTCATGAGAAAAGTTAGCATTTGCGGAGATTACATGCAAAGAATAGGGCGTGTAGAGCGGCGGTTGATTCAAATGTTTATAATACCTTTCAGCCAAGGGTGCCGTGGCTTTGGCGAAGCTTATCGGAAGATATCTGTTTACCGCTTTTTTGCCGGTGACTTGATGAAATAGTTCCAACAGTTGTGGAACGGAATAATATTGATTAGAAAGAATATAACATTCTCCGCTGTTTCCTCTTTCAACGCAATTTAGAATTCCGTTTGCGACATCGCGCACATCGACGAAATCATATCCTCCTTTTACCGCTGCAAATAATTTTCCTTTATAGAAATCTATTAATAATTGTGTTAAATATCCGTGACCGGAATCGTAAGGACCACATATGCCAGAAGGATGAACTACTGAAAGATTGAGCCCATCCATTGCGGCATTCAATGCCAGTTGTGTAGCTATGGCTTTTGTCCGGCTGTATAGACCGAAAACTTTATCGGGATCGAATGAAGTTATTTCCGCCATAGTCTGCCCTTTCGGAAGTTCGGGAATAGCGTGTACCGAGCTGACATAGATCATTCGGCTGATCGAATTTTCTTTGGAAAGCTCCAATATATTTTGGGTACCGATTACATTGACATCATAAACCGATTGATTATAAGCAGATGCAATCGTAACAATTCCGGCACAATGAATCAGAATTTGCGGTCTTCCGGTCGGATTATTGAAAAATGTGCCTAAAGATTGTTTTTCTCGGACGTCTCCCGAAACCCGTTCGACTTCTTCCGGTAAAACCTCAGCCGACCGGTCGCCAGGGAAAATTAATGCCCTTACGGCTTTCCCTTCTTGGACTAATTTACGGACGATTGTGCTACCGAGGTGTCCGGCGGCACCCGTGATCAAATATTGAGGTTCCATCATTTTTTCTTTCTGCTTGAATCAATCACCGTGTTAGTTAATTCTACATCATCAATATCGGAAAATGTCAATTCCAATGGATGGGCACATCTTCGGTTCCGAAGAGAAGAAAATTACTTTCATTACTAAAATATTGATTGACAGAATGCTTCCGATTCTTTATACTTTTGTTGCAAAGTTTCATAAAGTTAATATTTCTATATATCAAAGATGGAGGGAATATATGAGTAGAAAATTGTTTATTGCCTTGATAGCCTGCATCTTGCTTTTTTCGATGGCAGCGGTTGCTTATGCCGAAGATGTGACTATCACCATGGTGGAATCACTCACCAGTCCGGAAAGAACCGCGATTTTACGCGAAATTGCGGATAAATATGAAGCAGCCAATCCCGGCGTAAAAATTGAGATTATTTCACCTCCTCTGGAACAGGCAGATGCGAAAATAACCCAAATGCTGTTAAATAAGAGCGATGTTGATGTGGTTGAAGTTCGGGATTCGACATTGACTCAGTTTGGAACGAACGGCTGGCTCGCTGATCTTGCCCCTTATCTTGAAAAATGGGATGAAAAAGACACCCTGACCAGCGCGGCTACCCAGGTAATCACTCAATTCAAACATACGGCTTATCTGATTCCCTATGGTTTCTACCAGAGAGGCTTGTTTTATCGAAAAGATTGGTTTAAGGAAGCCGGGTTGGATGTACCCAAAACCTGGCAGGATATTTATGATGCCGGTTTAAAGCTGACGGATCCCTCAAAGAACCGGTACGGATGGTCATTCCGCGGCGGAACACGCGGCTATCAATATGCGGATACGGTCTACTGGGCTTATACCGGAGTCGATAAATTGGCGGATCCAAATGCCGGTTACTTCCTGAAAGACGGTGATGGAAAGACAATCTTTACCCTGCCGGAAGTGAAGGAGGCGCTCCATTTTTATAAGAGTATCTATAAAGATATTTCACCAAAAGACTCTATCGCCTGGGGCTTTTCCGAAATGGTGCAGGGATTTGTCGGCGGTACGACCGCTATGTTGATTCAGGATCCCGAAGTCATTGCCACCTGTTCGAAGGATATGTCTGATGATCAATGGGATTTGGCACCATTCCCGATTGGCCCGTCAGGTGAAGCGGTATTCCCCAACGGATTTGGGGGATGGGGAATGACTTCCTTCTCCAAACATCCCGATATCGCGGCCGACTTCCTGCTGTTCCTTTCTAATTCGGAAAATAATACCTATTTTGCGAAGAATTACTCCACCATTCCGATTCATATCAATGCGGCGGATTTGGATCCCTATTTCTCTGAAGGCAAATTTGCTATGTATATGGAAATGGCAAAGCAACCGGATGTTTATCGTTATGCCACAGAACCGCAAATGTATGAAGCCTTCTCGCAATTCAACAGCGAAGTGGATCAGTGGTACCAAAACTATCTGACCGACCAGATAACCGATGACGAATTATTGGCTTATCTGGATAATTACTGGACCGAAGCCTATAAAAACGAAGGCAAGAAGTGGTAAGAATTAATTATCCGGAATAAACATCGGTTCGGTTAAAATGAAAGAGGCTGCCTTCCACCTTTCGTACCAGGAATGCCGAGGCAGCCTTCTTTTATGCCGGGAGGTTCAATATGAAAACGAAACAAAAATTTGCCGATAGCAGGAATCGATTTATTTTTTTCATGCTCTTGCCGGCTTTGATCTTACCACTTATTTTTACCTATTATCCGATGATCAAAGGCTCTTTGATGGCATTTCAAAGCTACAATTTGATGAATGTCACCAATATTAAATGGATCGGATTGGGGAATTTTCAAAAGTTATTCGCAAATACACCGGGGAACATTTTTTATACTATTTTAAAAAATACTGCGATCTGGGTGATTGTATCTTTGTTTTTCCAATTTACCATCGGTTTTGCTTTGGCTTTATTGTTGCGTAAAAAATTTCGCGGTTCTTCTGTCTATCAGGGATTAATTTTCTTTCCCTGGGCGGTTTCGGGATTCTTGATCGGAATCATGTGGCGCTGGATGTTCAACGGCACTTCGGGAGTCATTAATGATATCTTGTTGTGGATCGGAATTATCCATTCTCCAATCGCCTGGTTGGCGAGTAAAGATACTGCGTTACTTTCAGTCATTATCGCCAATATCTGGTATGGAATTCCGTTCTTCACAATTATGATTACCGCCGCTTTGCGCGGTGTTCCGCAAGAATTATATGAAGCTGCTGAAGTCGATGGCGCGAATGCCGTCGGAAAATTCTTCAACATTACCATTCCGAGTATCAAATCGGTGATCCTGCTGACCATATTAATGAGAGTCATTTGGATCTTCAATTTTCCGGATTTGATTTATTCGATGACGCAGGGAGGACCGGGCGGATCTTCGCATATCATAACTTCCTTTATGATGCAAAAAGTGCAAAGTCTGGATTACGGGTTAGCTTCCGCACTGGGATTATTGGTGATTTTATTCTTGACTGTCTTTACGATCATCTATTTTTCCGTAACTAAATTCGGCAGATTGGAGGAATAAAAGATGAAATCTCGAAAAATAAAACGCCGCTTTTTGTCAGCTATAAAATTTATTGTGCTGGGAATCTACCTGGTTATTGTTATCTTTCCTTTTTTTTGGATGCTGATGACTTCCTTAAAATCTTCTCAGGGAGAAATCTACGCATTTCCGGTAAGGTATTTTCCGAAAACTCCTTCTCTTGTGAATTATAAGGAAATGCTTTGGAAGGGAAATTTTGCGCGTTATATGTTGAATTCTTTCATCGTTTCCGGAGTTGCAGCCGTATGTGCCGTTTTTATCGGAATTTTGGCGGGCTATGTGATTACGCGCTTTAAATTTAAAGGGCGAGGGACCGTCTTGTTATTTTTCCTGGTGACACAGATGATTCCGGCTTTTATCATGTTGGCGCCTTTGTATCAAATGCTCTCGAAATTTGGGATGATTAATAAATTATCGACTTTAATGCTGCTTTATACCAATATGATGATTCCTTTTTCCGTCGTAACGCTACGCGGATTCTTCGCTTCGATTCCTTCTGAAATTGAGGAGGCTGCCCAAATTGACGGTTGCGGCAGACTACGGGCGTTATTTTCCGTCATCGTGCCGATTATGCTTCCCGGGATCGCAGCGACTTTCATTTTTGCTTTTATCAATTCATGGAATGAATTATTTATGGCGGTGATGTTCATCGATGTCGATGCTTATAAGACGATTCCGGTGGGACTGAACGCTTTGATATTGAAATATGATATTAAATGGGGTGAGATGGCAGCCGGAACTATTATGGCGCTGATTCCCACAATTTTCCTATTTTCGTTCGCTCAGAAATATATGGTGGAAGGATTGTCAGCCGGGGCGGTAAAAGGTTGACCGGAGAATTTATCAGTAAATTCGGAGAAGAATTTTATGCTCAATGAAATGCAAAATGCCAAGATGATCTATAAATTGAAACGGTGTCTGACGGTTTTTGAACCATATATTTTCAGAACGATCGATCGACTTCCTTATCGAATTTATCAAACAAGAGAACACTATCGCTCAATTCCAGATGATGCGTTGTTCACTGATCCGGGTGAAAAATGGGGTGGTGAATGGATGAATTGCTGGTTTAAAGGTTGTTATACACCACGGCTTGAATCAGCTGGGAAAACGCTTTATGTGAAACCTTCCTTGGGTGGATATGAAGGTTTGTTGTGGATTAATAATGAACCGCGCGGAGCGTTTGCAACCAAAATCGTAGTAACCCGGCATGGGAATCATTTTTGCAGTCCTATCTGTCAGCATGCTGATCCATCCAAAACGATTGAATTGGCAATTGAATTTTATGCCGGTCATTATGTTATCGGATGTTTGCCTTTCGAAACAGCCGAACGAGGTGATTTCATGTACCCTTGCGGACCAATTGAAATTTGTGAAAAAGTGCAGGATGTGGCGGATTTCATCTGTGACCTCCGGATATTAATTCAATTGGTGGAAATACTGGATGAAAAATCTTTTCGTCGAGCTGAAATCATGAATGTTTTAACAGAAGTCCATCGAGTGATTTTGTATTCTCCTGAGAATGCTGAATATGAAGATTGGATCGATTCTCTTCGTCAAGCTCGTTCAGTGATGCAACCGGCGCTTTCCGCAAAAAATGGTACAAATGCTCCGATAGCGGCATTAACCGGTCATTCCCACATGGATACCGCTTGGTTGTGGCCGGTCAGCGAAACAATTCGAAAAAATGCTCGAACCGTTGCCAATCAACTCAGCATGTTGGAATATTATCCAGAATATCGATTTATCCAAAGCGCCTCGCTTCATTCACAGATGATCGAACAAAATTATCCTCAGATTTTTTCCGCAATGAAGGAAATGATCACACGCGGACGATATGAAGTGAACGGGGGTGTCTGGGTCGAATGCGATTGTAATATCACGGGCGGGGAATCGATTATCCGGCAATTCTTATGGGGGCAACGATATACCTTGCAAAAATTCGGCATATTATCCGATTGCTTCTGGTTGCCGGATACTTTTGGATATTCAGCGGCAATTCCTCAAATCATGCGTGGGTTTGGGATTAAATATTTTCTGACCACGAAAATGGCTTGGAATGACACCAACCGTTTCCCTTACAACACTTTTGTATGGGAAGGTATCGATCAAAGTCAGGTGTTGGCTCATTTATTCGTCATGGATACGTGGGTGGATCCACAGGGTTTGTTGGAACGAATCAACGGGATCCATTACGATGACGGATTGATCAACAAGCAGGATTGCAGCGAACGGCTGGTTGCCTTTGGGTATGGGGACGGCGGAGGTGGCCCGACCGCAGAGATGATTGAAACAGCGCGTCGAATGGAGAATCTGGAAGGTTGTCCCAAAACATATTACAGTTCTGTCTCGGCATTTATGAACCATATTGAAGAAACATATCCGCAACTTCCCCGCTACAAAGGAGAGCTCTATCTGGAACTACATCGGGGAACATTGACCAACAAGCAACAGATTAAAAAGAATAATCGGAAAAGTGAAGTGGCGCTTCATAACCTTGAGCTGCTTGAAACCGTTCAGGCTATTCAAGCCGGACGAGCTGCCTCCGTTGAGAAGACAAATCAATTGTGGGGAATTTTATTGAAAAACCAATTTCATGATATTTTGCCGGGGAGTTGTATTGCGGTTGCACATGATCAATCTATTGCCGAAACGAATTCGCTCTTGGCGGCAGCCACTGAAATGACCGATCAGGCTTTGTTATCTTACAAAGACGGAACAATTTTTGATGCGGTTTTTAATCCGTTGGGTTTTGAGCACAAAACCCCCTTTGAGATCCCTACGGATGAAATGTATACGGATCCGAAGGGAGAATTGAAAACACAGCAAATCGTGAATTTGGATAACGAAAAGAAATTGGTAGTTTCGGGATTATCGCAAAAGCCTTTTTGTCGTACACCATTTCATCTTAAGTCCGGTATTTCGACCGCCGATTCACCGTTTCTGCTGGACGGAAACCGGTTAGAAACGGCATATGCATCGATTCGATTCGATGAAGACGGATATATTTGTTCGATGATTGATAAATCCAATCAGCGAGAATTATGCCGTGGCATCCCGTTGGGAACTTTTGCCAGCGCCGAAGATGTTCCGGCAAAATGGGATGGCTGGGATATCGATGCCGATTATGAGCTAAAACTGAAAGCGGAAAAAGGAAATCTGATTTCAAGAGAGGTTGTTTCAAACGGCGCGGTGGAATTAAGAATTCGTTCCCGTTATAAAATTTGCCGGCATTCAGTAATTGACGTTGATCAGATTTTTTATGCGGAATCTCCTTTGATTGAATATGATGTTAAATTAGATTGGCGCGATCCGCATTATCTGTTGAAGGTATTGTTTGATACGACCGTTTCAGCCCCGTTTGCGACATTTGACATTCAATTCGGCAATATCAAACGGGCAACAACTCGAAACAATACGATTGAGCAGGCGCGATTTGAAGTGTGCTGTCATAAATATGTCGATCTCAGCGAACCCGCTTTCGGTTTTACAGTGGTGAATGATTGCAAATACGGCGTCAGTGTCCGAGACGGATTGATTGGTCTTTCATTGGCTAAAGGCGGTACCCGTCCGGATGAACGCGGGGACGTCGGAGTTTATCGTTTTCGCTATGGTTATTTCCCTCACACCGGCGGTTATTGTGCAAAAGAGGTCATCCTACCCGCTTATTGTTTCAACTATCCATCGCTCCCAATGAAAGGAACGTCTATCAGTTCAGAACCGTTGCTGACTATCGACTCACCAAATGTCATCATCGAGACGGTTAAACCCTGCGAAGATTCTGAAAAAGCTTTTATCGCGAGGATTTATGAATCCGAGGGCTCTTTCACCTCAACAAAACTTCATGCGGGGTTTTATATTCAATCGCTGCAGGTCTGTAATATGATGGAACAACCGATATGT
>DCTP01000104.1 GCA_002329625.1 Leptolinea sp. UBA1437 | reverse complement strand
ATCGATCAACGGATTTCCTTCTCTTGAGTTATTTTTTATTTTACACGGTATTCACATTCTTTGCAAAATATATATAAATTATCCCGAGTTTTCCTGTGCTAAAACCTTCTTCAGAAATTGTCCCGTATAAGATTTTTTATTTCCAGCGACTTCTTCCGGCGTACCGGTCGTAACAACCTTTCCGCCTCTGTCGCCGCCTTCGGGTCCCAGATCAATGATATAATCTGCAACTTTAATAATATCCATATTATGTTCGATAATAATGACGGAATTTCCTTGTTCAACCAGCCGTTCCAAAACATCAATCAAACGATGGACATCGGCAGCATGAAGCCCCACAGAGGGTTCATCCAAAACATATAATGTTTTTCCGGTCATTCGCTTGGATAGTTCTTTGGAAAGTTTAACCCTTTGTGCTTCACCGCCGGAAAGTGTATTTCCCGGTTGTCCGATTCGGATATACCCCAGACCGACATCCTGTAACAGGGATAATTTGCTTTGAATAATCGGGAAAGCCGAAAAAAATTCGATGCCGTCATCAACCGTCATATCCAAAATATCCGCGATGGATTTGTCTTTAAATTTCACCTGTAACGTTTCGTTATTAAACCGTTTCCCGTGACAAACATCACATTCTACATAAACATCCGGTAAAAATTGCATCTCAATTTTCAGTTGCCCTTGGCCTTGACACGCCTCACAACGCCCNNCCGTGCACATTGAAAGAGAATCGGCCGGCTTTATATCCCCTCATTTTGCTTTCCGGAAGCTCAGCGAACAGACTTCGTATTTCATCAAAAACACCCGTATAAGTCCCCGGATTCGATCGGGGAGTCCTGCCGATCGGTGACTGATCGATATTGATGATTTTATCGAGATATTGAGTGCCTTCGATTTTCTTATATTTTCCGGGAGTTGTCATCGCCCGATTCAGATCATGTGCCAAGGCTTTATACAATATATCATTCAACAATGTTGATTTTCCGCTTCCGGAAACTCCCGTAATACATACAAACATTCCTAAGGGAATTTCAACATCGATATTTTTAAGATTATTCTCACTCGCCCCGATGATCTTCAGTTTTCTTTCATCCGGTTTCCGCCTTTGTTCCGGTATCGGAACAAATTTCCTTCCGGTCAAATAATCTGCGGTTAGTGAATCCCGACATTGCAAGACCTGATTTAATGGTCCTGATACAATAACTTGTCCTCCTTGATCTCCAGCTCCGGGTCCCATATCAACGATCCAATCTGCGGATCGAATGGTTTCCGAATCATGCTCCACAACAAGGACCGTATTCCCCAAATCCCGTAATTTCTTCAATGTCTGCAGTAATTTTGCATTATCTTTTGCATGTAAACCGATAGAAGGCTCATCCAATACATACAATACACCCATTAATTGAGACCCAATTTGAGTCGCCAACCGAATGCGTTGCGCCTCTCCTCCCGAAAGACTTGCCGCGGAACGTTGAAGTGTAATGTAATCCAGACCGACATTTACAAGGAAATCCAGTCGTGAAATAATCTCTTTTAATACCTTTTCAGCAATGATTTTCTGACGGTCCGTCAACAATCCCGGTTTTTCATATAAATCTTTGACCCATTGCAAAGTCGTATTTATCGACATTTCGGTAACATCGATGATATTTTTACCGAGAATTGTCACCGCCAAAGATTCCGGTTTCAGTCGTTTCCCGTGACAAACCTGACAGGGAGTTTCTTTCATAAATTCAGCGATTCGATCTCGAATATAGTCTGAATTGGTTTCATTGTATCGGCGTTCCAAATTGGGAATCACACCTTCGAATGGGGCTCGATAAGTCGATTTTCGATCATTTCGTCCGGTTAAAACCATATTCAAACTGGCTCCGTTGGAACCGTATAAAATGATTTTCATTTTATCTTTCGGAATCTGTGAAACGGGCATATCCAAATCAATATCGTATGCCGAAGCGACCTGTAGAAGTTGTTGCCAATAATAACCGTTATCAAATCTTGAATTATTCCATTCCAAAACAGCGATTGCGCCTTCATTAAGCGATTTTGAATTATCGGGAATAATCAGATTCGGATCAATCTCCAGTCGCATTCCCAGCCCTTGACAAGCCGGACATGCACCATGGGGCGTGTTAAACGAGAAAGATCTCGGTTCTATTTCCGGAATGCTAATCCCATGTTCCGGGCAGGATAGAAACTCCGAAAAATACATGTCTTGTGCCGGCTCCAAAGAGAGGTTAGTAACAGTTAAATAACCTTCACCTACCTTTAATGCTGTCTCTACCGAATCAGCCAACCTTGACCGATTCATTTTTTCCTCTTCCGGATCTTCAAAATGTCGGATAATAACCCGATCAACGACCGCTTCGATCGTGTGAATCTTATATCGATCCAGTTGAACTTCCTCATCCAACGAATAAACCGTTCCGTCGATCCGCACCCGAACAAAACCGCTTTTTCTGATCTCTTCCAAAACAGCCTGATAAGTTCCCTTTCTTGCACGAACAATCGGAGCAAGAATCATCAAACGGCTCCCTTCCGGCAGTTTTTGAATAGCTTCGACAATTTCATCGGAGGATTGTTTGCTCACTTCTCTTCCGCAGATCGGACAATGCGGAATGCCGATCCTTGCATAAAGCAAACGAAGGTAATCATAAACTTCTGTAATCGTTCCCACGGTTGAACGTGGATTTTTCGAAGTTCCTTTTTGATCGATCGAAACTGCCGGTGATAAGCCTTCAATCGCATCAACATCCGGTTTATCCATCTGGCCTAAAAATTGTCTGGCATAAGCGGATAAAGATTCCACATATCGTCTTTGCCCTTCGGCAAAAATAGT
>DCTP01000123.1:9437-10194 GCA_002329625.1 Leptolinea sp. UBA1437 | reverse complement strand
CGAATACACATCACCAAATTGGCATTGGCAAACAACACATGAAATCGATTCATATTCTTTGCTATTCCGCGATAAGCCGCTTTAAAATACCCGAATTGCCTCTTCACGATAAGAAACGGGTACTCAACCTTCGCTCGTACTGATGATTTCCGGCTTTCAATATATTTGTCCCAGTTGATTCCCAATGTTCCATCTTGAAGTTTGATACTTGATGGACGCCGGTTGATTCGAAAATCAATAGCTGAAAGATGCGGATCGTTTTTTATTTCCTCATGTTGGGCAACTCCGAGATAACCTGAATCGCCATACACGACGGTGTCATCCTCACGAATAAGCTTTGCTGTTTCTGCCGAATCATGCACATTTGCGGAAGTGCCGGTTATTGTATGAACATAACCTGTTCCTGCGTCAACCCCACAATGGACTTTCATGCCAAAAAACCACTCTGGTTTGATGGCATTTCAGGATCTCGTTTCCCGTCTTCATTCTTGGTCGGGCTTGGAGCTGATATCAAGGTCGCATCAACTACGGTTCCTCCAAGCATGATGAGTCCAGCATGATCAAGCTGATCTTTGACATCTTCGAAGAGTTTTTCGCCTATCTTTTCTTTTTCAAGTAAATGCCGGAATTTGAGCAGTGTTGTTGCGTCAGGAACTTGTTCTGTGAAAAAGTTGATATGCATAAACTGCCTCATTGCAAAACTATCGTAAATACTGTCTTCTATCCCTTCATCTGAAAGAGAGAACCATACCTGCAA
>DCTP01000123.1:0-9376 GCA_002329625.1 Leptolinea sp. UBA1437 | reverse complement strand
ATGGAATGATCTCATCCATTGATTTCAGAAACTCTTCCCGTTTGGTAATTTTCTTTCGCTTTGAGTACTCTACCATACTGAATGATTCTTGTTTATCCGTGTCTGATCCACCCCTCTTTTTATTTCATAATTATAAATCTTAATTAGTATTATTGGCGGTCTCCGACACATTAAATCAACGTTTCCCTAACGATTATTTGGTAAATGAGAAGAGACTGTTGGTAAGCCTGGAAGGGAAGGAAGGAGGGATGTCGAGTCAAGTTGACAATCATGGTTTATAAGGCTTCCGCAAGGATTTGATATTTGGTAAAATTATCCTAACCGTTTGGTTAAATCGTTTCCGAAAACGGATCGAGTCAAAACCGGATATATATCAGAAATCAGCGCTATCTTATGGCTGTCAAACCACTCAGTTCAACCCCATCTCACTCCATTCAAATTATCAGTCACGATACGGTTTATCGTGGCGGTTTGGAGAAAGGAGTATGCACTTGGAAAGGAATTCCGTATGCGAAATCAACGGCGGGAGAAGGCCGTTTCCGTCCCCCTCAGATTCCCGAAAAAGTGGATGAAATCGTTGCGGATCAGTTCGGTCCGGCTTGCCCGCAGCACAAACATTTAAATGTTCCTAAAAATGAAAATTGTCTGAACTTGAATATCTGGGCACGGTTTGGTGCAAAGAGACGGCCGGTTCTGTTTTATATTCACGGCGGTTCATTTATGAGTGGAACCGGTTCTGATCCGGTCTTTGACGGACAAGAATTGGTCGAAGCAGAAAATATTGTCGTGGTGACGATTAATTATCGTCTGGGTGTGTTGGGCATCCTCGATTTTTCATTTTTGGGTGATCGTTTTACTCCCAATTGCGCGATCCTTGATGTTTGTATGGCGCTCCGTTGGACTTATGAACATATCGCCGATTTCGGCGGAAATCCGGATAACATAACGGTTATGGGCGAATCCGCCGGTGGGAGTATCGTAAGTCTGCTTCCCGCGATACCCGAAGCGGCACAATATATTTCCAAGTGCGTTATTTCAAGCGGGGTGCCGACGGAGTTTTGGACGAAAAGCCAAGCTCAACAGATGGCACAAGCTTATATGAAATTTATGAGGATCTCTTCCGCGGAAGAACTGCTGGAAGTCTCTGCCGAACGGATCGGAGATTCCACACAGGATTTTACACAATATACCAAATTGGGTGCGGCATCGTATGAACCGAGCGTTGATGGGGAAATTATTCGAGATTTCCCGCTTGTATCTGTTCAGCAAGCCGAGTTTAAAAAAATACCTATGTGGATCGGTATGACTCGGGACGAAATGTCTTTTTTGACATTTTCCATTCTTTCCCGCCGCTGGGGGCTGGCAAAACTCATAGAAGAGGGGACAGATGAGGAGTCGGCTGCTCTTCGAGAAAAGATTATAAGGATTTATGACGAAACTTATGATAAGGATGAAGCAAGAATTCAGTTGTATTCGGACATGGTGATTCGCGCACCGTTAATTTGGTATGCCGAAGAAGCCTCTCAAACCACTCATGTCTGGTTATATCGAATGGATTGGAGCAGTCGAATAATGGATAAACTCGGTATAAAGGCATTTCATTCTTCCGATTTACCTTTTTTCTTTGGTAATTTTAATTTCCCAGCCAACCGAATATATTATCAGGGGAAAGAAGAAAAAAAGATCGTGAAAGCGATCGAGCACAGCATCCAAAGGGATTTGGCTACTTTTATGGATTCCGGAACACTGCCCTGGGAAACTGCACGGGAGGGATATATCGGGAAGTGTTACGGTGATGAGATCTGCTATGAAGTGATAATGCCAAAAGAAATTCGTGATTATTGGAGGCAAACAACTTATCACGAACGGTCTTTTATTTCCGCGTGGCAGTCAAATAACACGGGAACAAATCAATAAATTCCTTGGATTTAGAATTAAAAGATATGTTTTGAAATATATTTATATAAGGACGGGATCCCTAAACTATAAAGAAGGATGCCCGGGATCTTGCACGGAACGATGATGATCAAAAAAGTTCTTAAAGACATCGAAGTCGTCCCAGCCAAATAAGTCAAATAATCATCCGGGAATCCGGGAAGAAATATCATGAGTGCAAAATTGATTGTAAATTGTTTTTTGCTGGTATAGTTATTGAAAATTTGCCGGTATTTTTCATTTACGAAGATGGAAAGAACGACTTGTCCGTATCTTTTTGCAAGCAGGAAGGCGATAACGGAACCGATTAAGATTCCAATATAGCTATAGAGAAAACCTCTGAAAGCTCCGAATAACAGAGGGCTCACAACCAGCATGAGGCTGCCCGGCAAAACCGGGATGATAACCTGGATTGCGATGTAGACGGTAAGAATTAGCGGTCCCCAGACGCCGAACCGCTTGATAAAATGAGTCAAATTTTCCTGTGAAGTGAACAGATTATTTCGGTAGCCGTAGATGG
Source organism: Leptolinea sp. UBA1437 (assembly GCA_002329625.1). Lineage (GTDB taxonomy): Bacteria > Chloroflexota > Anaerolineae > Anaerolineales > Anaerolineaceae > Flexilinea. Next base: position 6,921 of record DCTP01000123.1, on the reverse strand, counting down.
CCATCATTAAAATAAGAGCACCGGAAAGCACTTTGAGTACATTCAATGCAATCTGAATTCTTTTATTTAATCTCGGGTTGATAGAAATTTCCATCGGCCTTATCCGTTTCCTTGTTTTATTTTTATCATAGAATTTGAAAAAAACCATACCTTTTCAAAACTTAATCTTCCGGAACTTATGATTGTCAATGAATCTGCTCCTCGTAGAATCGATATACGTTTTTCCGCGGAGACTTGTTGCAGACGAAAGATTAAGATGACATTAACGAAAAAAAGAGAGGAAAAGAGGGCATTTTTCTTTAAAATTGTTCTGCCCTCTTTATGATGACCGAATATCTTATCGTTTACTATTACTGGAAATGTTTCTTAAATTCTTCATTTACCGAATCTTTGACTAAAGCAATCAAATGATCGCCGGCTTGCAGCATGGTATTCCCTTTGCAGATTTGTAGTTTTTTATTGCGAGAAACCGAAATGACCAAAGATTCTTCCGGAAGGTCTAAATCAGATATGCATTTGCCGACCGAAGGAGAATTTCCCTTGATCTCGAATTGCACGATGGAGTATTTCTCTTCGCTCAGCCTTAAAAGAATGGTCATATCCTCAAAGTCAATTTGTTCCATGGCAATCTTGCTGATCAATTCTGCCTGATTGATAACCATATCGATACCGAATTGCTTCGTATAAAGCCAGGCGTTCAATGGGTTGTTGACTTTTCCGATAACTTTTCGCACCCCGAATTCATATTTTGCCAAGGTTCCGACGGCAAGATTGGCTTCATCCGCACCGGTGACCGCCAACAGTACATCCGCTTTTTCGATTCCCGTTCTTTCAAGGACCGCCGGGTTGCTTCCGTTGCCTAAGAAAACATTTTCTTTGCCGAATTCCGCTTCGAGCTTTTTTGTAATGGTCTCATTGTAATCAATGATTTTCACCTGATTCCCGTTTTCTCTGAGCAGACGGGTAATATAGATACCGACATTTCCGCCACCCACAACAATTGCGTTCATGTGCTACTCCATTCCAATACTGTGTTTAAACGCATTGATCTGACTGCGATCAACGCAAACGAAAAGCACATCGTGAGCTTCCAACTTCGTGCCAAAAGTGGGAATAAACGAGGAGTTCCCGCGTTCAATGGCAACCACCTGAACCTGTGCGACTCTGAAAAAATCATGGACGGTGTGTCCTTCCATCATGGCATTGGCTTCCACTCGAATTAAAGAAACATCGTTATGAGCGAATTCCATAACGGTATCCAGTGGGTTATGGCTGAGCAGATTAAGCGCTTTGTCAATTCCCCAAGTTGTGGTAGAAATTGCACGAATTCCCAACCGGTTGTAAATTTCGACATTCAACGGGTCGTACAGACGGGCAATTACGACCGGTACTCGGAAAACCAACCGTGCCATCCTGCCGATGACCGCATTTGTCTCATCTTTGCTGGTGCAACTTACGACGCCGTAAGCTGTTTCGATCCCCGCTTTTATTAAAACATCGCGGTCAAAACCGATTCCGACAATTTTTCCGCCGGTGTATTTTGGGGATTCCAATCGCCAAAAAGCTTCCGGGTTCGAATCAATTACCGTGACGTCTTGGCCCCTGGCAGAAATTCGGAGTGCCAATCCAGCACCCATTCTTCCGCAACCGATAATGATGACATTATTCTTTTCCATTTTAGGCTTTCCTCTTTTTCCTGATAAGCGCTTTACGCATCTCCTCGATCGCAATGATGATGAATGGCAATATGGACAAAAACAGCCAATCACTCAAGAAAAGCGGTTCTGTTCCGAAAATTCTCTGCAAAAAAGGAACATAAACAATCATTAAAATGAGTCCGATTTCAACAATAATACCGCGAATCACTAATTTGTTTTTGAATAAGCCGACTTTGAAAATCGATTCGAAGTCGGTCCGGCAATTCATTACCATACCAATCTGGCAAAAAACAATCGCCGCCAAGGTCATTGTGGTGGCTTGTCGATAAACAAACCCGTCTGCGGCAAGCGGAAGTGCTGGCCAACCGTTACGCCAATTGACAAAGAAATAGGCTGCCATCGCAAAAACGGATTCCAACATCCCATACCATAAAAAAGCTTTTACGATCACATTGCGATTCAACAAACTTTCACTCAATTTTCGGGGCGGTTTTTCCATAATTCCGGGTTCAGGAGGTTCCGTTCCCAACCCCAGGGCAGGTGTCATATCCGTTCCCAGATCGATGGTTAAGATCTGCATGACGGTCAGCGGCAAGGGGATCAATCCGCGTGAGAACAAGAAAAATGCGGACGGTACGGCTTCGGGCATGTTACTGTTTAGGATATACGTCAGGAATTTACGGATATTTTGATAAACCGTACGTCCTTCCTCGATTGCTTTTACAATTGAGGCGAAGTTATCATCCAGCAGGATCATATCTGCTGCTTCTTTTGCGACATCGGTACCGGTCATCCCCATTGCAATTCCGATATCCGCTTTTTTCAATGCTGGCGAGTCATTGACACCGTCACCCGTAACGGCGACGATCTCTCCCATTTCCTGAAGACAAGACACCACCTGGTATTTTTGTTCCGGTGCAACCCGGGCAAAAATCACTTCATCTTTCAGCGCCGCTTTCAGATCATCGTTACTCATTCTGCTTAATTCGGCGCCCGTTACAATCCTCGGATGCTCCTGCTTAACAATACCGATTCTTTTACCGATACTCTCGGCGGTTAATCCGTAATCTCCGGTGATCATAATAACACGAATCGAAGCTTTGTGACAGATTGCGACAGCTTGTGCCACTTCCGGCCTGGCGGGATCGGCCATTGCAATCAAGCCGACAAAGGTCATATTTTTTTCGATCAAGTCGGGAGTATATTGGCTCATCGCTCGCGGCAGTGAATCCGATTCACTCAAATCACGAAACGCGACCGCGAGAACTCGTAAGCCTCTTCTCGCATAAGTGTCATTGATTCCCATCAACTTTTCACGATCCGAATCGGTCAGCGGGATCTTCGTTCCTTCCTGAATTCGATTGGAGCAAAGTTCGATTACTTCTTTGGGTGCTCCTTTGACATAAGCAACCCGTCGGTTATTGACCTCATGGATCGTAGTCATTCTTTTTCTTGAAGAATCAAAGGGCAGTTCACGAATTCGGGGCTGATCTTCATTTAAACTTTTCAGATCAAGACCGCCTTTGCTCGCTACAACTCCTAAACAGGCTTCCGTGGGATCGCCCAAAACGGTGTATTTCGGATTGTTCTCGTTCGGCTCAATTAAGCGGGCATTGCTGCACAAACCGGCTGCTGTCAGCAAAAGGCGAAGATCTTCGTCCTCATCCGCCATAATGGCTTTTCCGCCGTAAAGGATTTTCCCTTCCGGTACATAACCGGTGCCGGTTACTTCCAGTTCCCGATCAAAAAGGTATAAATTGCTGACAGTCATTTCATTTTGGGTTAATGTCCCCGTCTTATCGGAGCAAATTACCGAGGTACAACCCAGCGTTTCGACAGCCGAAAGCTTTTTCACCAAAGCATGCTCTTTTGCCATGCGCTGAACAGCCATCGCCAAAGATAGGGTTACCGTCGGTAACAATCCTTCCGGGATAAATGCGACCACCATTCCGAGAGAAAAAATAAATGATTTGGCGATCGGATCTTTGACGAAGAAAACAGCTAAAACGAAAAACAGTACGCCAAACCCCAATGCAATAGCCGAAATCTGTTGCGTCAGTTTGTCCAACTCTTTTTGCAGCGGACTTTTTTCTTCCTTCATGGATTGGGTTAACTTGGCGATGTTTCCGAACATGGTATTCATACCGGTACTGATCACGACGGCTTTACCGTTTCCGGAAGAAACGCTCGTACCAGCGAAAATCAGGTTCGGGATTTCCGAACGGGTCACGTCGTCTCGATAAACCGGATCCGAGACCTTGCGCACCGGATTGGATTCTCCGGTTAAGGTAGATTGATTGACCTGCAAATCGGTGGCTTCCAACAATCTGGCATCGGCGGATATTTTATCGCCTTCAGCGACCAGAATAATGTCTCCGACGACCAACTCTTCGGCTAATATTTGTTGCTCGGTACCATCTCGGATGACACGAGAAAAAGATGGCAACATTTTTTTGAGTGCTTCGGTTGCTTTTCCGGCTTGAAATTCCTGCCAGAAACTGAAAACGCCATTGATCAGATTGACGCACCAAATGGCGATGCCCAGCTCAGGCATCTGAGCCAATATAGCGATGAATCCGCTAACCCATAAAAGAATTGCCATGATACTGACGAAGTTCGAAAGAAAAACTAAAAGAACCGGTTTTTCTTTGGCTTCATTAATGATATTTTTTCCGTCCCGATCTTGACGTTCTTTAATCTGCTGCGAACTCAGTCCGGCTGGTGAACTTTCCAGCATCGCCAGCACTTCTTCATTCGTATAGTGATAAATTTTTTCAATATCGGGAGTAGCGGTTTTAGAACTCGACGGGTTCTTAGAATTCGTTTGTAAGGTGTTCAAAAATTCATTCCTTTAATTACGGGAACAACAATTCCGATAGCCTTTTCCGTAATCGGCTAGATTATAGCACTATTAAATATTCCTTAAATTTGAGGTGCAAAAAATATGAGATAACCTTTACAAATTTCTAATAAAAACCANNGGCATAATTATGCCGACTCTGGTTCCGTTATTTTGTCGTATCGATCGTCTTTGGCTTCCGATAGAAAGTATTTTCCAGCGGCAACCGATACCTGAAGATACCGTCTTTCTTATAGTAAGCGTTCTGAAGTGCCGGAGCTCCCATGGTGGTTGTAATCTCCCCAATCCCTTTTGCACCGTAAGCGGGTTGATCTCCGTCAATTCTCTCAACGAAGATTGTTTGAATAGGGGGCATCATGTTCGCTTTGAAAATGCCGAGTGTCCCTAACTTCACTTGTGGAACGCCATCTTTCAATGGGAAATCTTCCGTTAAAGCATATCCCAACGCCATGGCGATTCCACCTTCCACCTGTCCTTCCGCTGACATCGGATTAATAATTTTTCCACTGTCGTGAGCCGCGATCACTCGGACAACTTTCCCTTCCCGATCGATAATAAATAATTGAGTCGCATATCCGTAAGTGATATGGCTGATCGGATTCGGTTTATCACAGCCGATCGGGTCCGTTTTGTAATCAAATTCTCCCTGATACAGTTTTCCTTCGAGTTCTTCCAATTTACTGCCGGAGTCCAGATCCTGTTTGAGTTGAAGAGCTGCTCGACGGGTAGCTTCTCCGCAAAAAACCGTTTGACGAGAGGCTGTAGTAGTACTGGAATCAGGTGTAAATTTGGTGTCGGGATGTTCGATGACGATTCGATCGGGTAACAAGCCGGTTGTTTCACAAATTATTTGCATCATCACGGTTTGAACACCCTGTCCGATTGCCCCTGCAGAAGAACGAGCATGCACTTTCCCGTTAATAATCACCAGGTTACATCGTCCTGGATCCGGTACGCCGACGCCGACGCCGGTATTTTTCATTGCCGAAGCAATTCCGACATAATAATCTGGATCCGCTTCATATTGATCGAAGTATGGTTTGACCGCTTCCAACGTCTCCGCAAAAGCTGTTTTCTCATCCGCGACCTGACCATTCGGAAGAGATTGTCCGGGACGAATCGCATTTCGGTAACGAATTTCCCAGCCCGAAATACCGACCATCTCTGCAAGTTGGTTGATCAAAGGTTCGACCGTCGCGCAAGATTGCGTCACTCCGAAGCCTCGGAAAGCTCCCGCAGGTGGGTTATTCGTATAGTATGCATCGCCAATAATGCTCACATCGTGATAGTTATAGGGACCACCGAGGTGGGTGCAGGCTCGCTGCAATACCGGACCACCAAGAGAAGCATAAGCGCCGGTATCGGAAATGATATGTGCCTTAATCCCCTGAATAATACCGTTTTCATCACAACCGATTTTGCAATGAATAGTCATGGCATGCCGTTTGGGATGGTAATTGATACTCTCCTGGCGAGAAAAGGAGACTTTTACCGGTCGTTTCAACAAGAAAGCGCATAAAGCAGCTTGGTGTTGAACGCTCATATCTTCCTTCCCACCGAATCCACCTCCGACATATGCGCTTTGAATTCGAACTTTTTCACGAGGAATTCCCAGATAATTAGCGATTTCCCGATGGTCGTCATAAATTCCCTGAGTTCCCGTAATGACAAGAACGCCGTCTTCCCCATCCGGCAGTGCCACAGAGGTTTCTGGCTCCATAAACGCATGTTCGGTCGGCGGAAGGATGAAAGTACCTTCCGCAACATATTTGGAGGATGCGATTTTTGCATCGGCATCACCGCGGATCACCTCTTCATGATCATAACGATTATTTTTCGGGATGATAAATTTTCCGAAATGTTCATATCCTTCGCTGTGAATTTGCGGAGCATCGGGTGCCATTGCTTCTTCAGGATTACGGACGGGTGTTAATTCTTCATATTCTACCGCAACCGCCTGAACACCAGCCACCGCTTGTTCCAAACTCTCCGCGACCACGATCGCCACCGAATCGCCGATGAATTTTGTTTCTTCTCCGACGTCGATCAAACCAGGCCAGTCCTGAGAAAGATGACCGATATAACGGTGTCCGGGAATATCTTTAGCAGTAAAAACCGCAACCACGCCGGGAAGCTTCATTGCGGGAGTAACGTCAATCGAAAGGACTTTTGCCCGTGCATATTTGCTGAAAACGTTTTTCCCGTAGAGCATGCCTTCAAAATGAAAATCATCGGAGTACTTTGCCTCCCCCAAAGCTTTCATTTTGGCGTCAACCCGCATGGTGCGTTCGCCGATTCGACCGGTTTGTTTGACTTCGGGAACAGGCAGATCTTCCCTGAGCATTTTAGCTGCCAACAGAATCGCTTCATTGATTTTCGCATATCCCGTGCAGCGGCAAATAT